>NZ_CP049780.1:1947306-2204229 GCF_011193355.1 Streptomyces sp. JB150 | reverse complement strand
TGTAGATCTCGTACTTGGCGCCGACGTCGATCCCGCGCGTCGGCTCGTCCAGGATCAGCACGTCCGGACCCGCGAAGATCCACTTGCTGAGGACGACCTTCTGCTGGTTGCCGCCGGACAGCTTGCCCACCGGCTCGAACACCGTGGGCGCCTTGATGTTCATCGACTTCCGGAAGCCCTCGGCGACCTGGCGTTCCTCGTGCTCGTCCACGACGCCGCGCCGGGCGACCTTGTGCAGCGCGGTCAGCGAGATGTTCCGGTTGATGGTGTCGATCAGGTTCAGGCCGTAGTGCTTGCGGTCCTCGGTGACGTACGCGATGCCGTTCGCCACCGCCTCCGCGACCGTCCTGGTGCGGATCTCCTCGCCGTCCTTGAGGACGGTGCCGCCCGCGTAGCGGCCGTAGGTGCGGCCGAAGACGCTCATCGCCAGCTCGGTGCGGCCGGCGCCCATCAGGCCCGCGATGCCGACGATCTCGCCGCGCCGCACCTGGAGCGACACCTCGTCGACCACCTTGCGCTGCTGGTCGATCGGGTGGTGCACGGTCCAGTCGCGGATCTCCAGGGCGGGCGCCCGGCCCTCCTCCGGCTGGTGCGGGGTGCGCTCGGGAAAGCGGTGGTCGAGGTCGCGGCCGACCATGCCGCTGATGATCCGGTCCTCGGTGGTGCCCGGGTCCTTCACGTCGAGCGTCTCGATCGACCGGCCGTCCCGGATGATCGTCACCGAGTCGGCGACCTTGCGGATCTCGTTGAGCTTGTGGGAGATGATGATCGAGGTGATGCCCTGGTTCTTCAGCTCCAGGATCAGATCGAGGAGCTTGTCGCTGTCCTCGTCGTTCAGCGCCGCCGTCGGCTCGTCCAGGATCAGCAGCTTCACCTTCTTGGCGAGCGCCTTGGCGATCTCCACCAGCTGCTGCTTGCCCACGCCGATGTCGGCGACCCGGGTCTCCGGGTGGTCGCTCAGCCCCACCCGGCGCAGCAGCTCGGTGGCGTGCCGCAGGGTCTCGTTCCAGTTGATCAGGCCGCGGGTGGCGTGCTCGTTGCCGAGGAAGATGTTCTCCGCGATCGACAGGAACGGCACCAGCGCCAGCTCCTGGTGGATGATCACGATGCCGTGCTGCTCGCTGGCCCGGATGTCCTTGAACCGGCAGACCTCTCCCTCGAAGAGGATCTCGCCCTCGTAACTGCCGTACGGGTGGACGCCGGAGAGCACCTTCATCAGGGTGGACTTGCCGGCGCCGTTCTCCCCGCAGATGGCGTGGACCTCGCCCTGCCGGACGGTCAGCGTGACGTCCGACAGCGCCTTGACGCCGGGAAAGGTCTTGACGATCGAGCGCATTTCCAGGACGGGTCCCGCCATGGTCGTGCCTTCCAGTCGGTGATGGGTCGTCGGTCGGTGGCGACGGCTACGTGAGGTCCGACTCCTTGATGTAGCCGGAGTCGACGACGGTCTTCTGGTAGTTGCCCTTGTCGACGGCGACCGGCTCCAGCAGGTACGCCGGCACGACCTTCGCCCCGTTGTCGTAGGTCTTGGTGTCGTTGACCTCGGGCTTCTTGTCGTTCAGCACCGCGTCGACCATGTTGGAGGCGACCTTGGCCAGCTCGCGGGTGTCCTTGTAGACGGTCATCGACTGCTCGTCGGCGATGATCGACTTCACCGAGGCGACCTCGGCGTCCTGGCCCGTGACGACCGGCAGCGGCTTGTCCTTGGAGCCGTAGCCGTCCGACTTCAGCGCGGAGAGGATGCCGATGGAGATGCCGTCGTACGGCGACAGCACCGCGTCGACCTTGCCGCTCTTGTACGACTTGGTGAGGATGTCGTCCATGCGCCGCTGGGCGGTCGCGCCGTCCCAGCGCAGCGTCGTGACCTGGGTCAGCTCGGTCTGCCCGGACTTCACGACCAGCTGCTTCTTGTCGATGTACGGCTTCAGGACGTTCATCGCGCCCTGGAAGAAGTAGCGGGTGTTGTTGTCGTCGTTGGAGCCGGCGAACAGCTCGATGTTGAACGGGCCCTTCTCGCCGCCGTCCTTCAGGCCCAGCTTCTCGACGATGTAGGTGCCCTGCAGCTCGCCGACCTTCTCGTTGTCGAAGGAGGCGTAGTAGTCGACGTCGTCCGTGCCGAGGATCAGGCGGTCGTAGGAGATCACCGGGATGTCGGCGTCCTTGGCCTGCTGCAGGACGTTGTTCATCGACTTGTTGTCGATGGCCGCGATGATCAGGGCGTCCACACCCTGGGTGATCATGTTCTCGATCTGGGAGACCTGCTGGTCGGGGTCGTCCTCCCCGTAGACCAGCTTGGTCTTGTAGCCCTTGTCCTGAAGGTGCTGGACAACGTTGTTCCCGTCGGCGATCCAGCGCTCGGAGGACTTGGTGGGCATCGAGATGCCGATCGTGGCGTCCTCGGCGCTGCCCTTGCCCTCCTCGCTGCCGCCCTCGCTGTTCTGGCCGCAGGCGGTCAGGGTGAGGGCCAGGGAGGCGGCGGTGGCGATGGCGGCGACTGCGGCTCTGCGGTTGCGCATGGTCATCTTCCTTGATGTCGGTGCACAGCGGGGTGGGGATGTGTGGGATTCTGTTGGGCTGCGTCGGCTTCTGTGAAGAGGCCGTTCGAAAAGTTATGAATGCGTTTCGAACCGCTGGAGCTTTCCGGGCAGCCGCGAACCCAGCGGTGCCATGTCCCCGTCGGCCCCGTGCCGGGCCAGCAGGTCGAGCGCCAGGCGCCCGCGCCGCACCCGCTCCTTGGCGGTCGCCAGGGTCAGCTCGCGCAGGTGGTGGCCGTAGGGGTAGATCCCGGGGGCCTTCGACAGGCCGAACTTCAGATACAGCGGCGCCCCGCGCCGGATCAGCTCGGCCACCTCGTACATCCGGACATAGCCGCCCAGGTCGTCGGGCGCCTCGATGTACATGTCCATCGGCGCGGCCGACACCCGGCGGATCTCGGTGAGGTGATCCAGCGTCAGGTCGCTCGGCACGTTGACGGAGTCGGCGCCCAGCCGCTCGTACACCGCGAACGAGGCCGGGTTGACCGGGCCGATCAGCGCCGAAACTTTCAGCGTCGTGTCGGCGGGGACGATCCCGGCCTCGCGCGCCCGGTGCAGCGTCCACAGCACGCCCTCGTCGGCCACCAGCAGGCACTTCACCCCCAGCTCGGTGGCGCGGACGGCGTCCTCGACGCAGCCGGCGACCGCGTCGTGGCCCCGGGCGCGCAGCCCGGCCCCGCGCGAGTCGGTGCGGGTGGAGCCGCCGATGTCCCAGGTGCCGCGCGGGCCGGTGAACAGGCACAGCTCGATGTCGCGTTCGGCGGTCGCCTCGACCATCTCGGTGATCTCGGCGTCGGTCAGCATCCACACGCCGCTGCCCTGGCTGATCCGGTGGATCGGCACATCGAGGCGCGAGGCCTCCTTGAGCACCACGGCCAGCGCCTCCGGACCCTCGCAGGAGGGGATCTCGGTGCGCCAGCGGCCGCCGCCGGGGAAGGAGTGCGGCGAGGCGTCGGCGGGGTCGAGGCCGGGCGCGCCCAGGCCGAGTGCGGCGAGCGCCTGCTCACCGGGTCGTCGGGGGGCCGTGGCGGAAGCGTCGGTCACAGGGTGTCCTTCGTGTTCGAGATATCGGACGAGGTTCGCGGCTCAGGGCGTACGGGGCGGGAGGTACGCCGGTACGGGGGCCGTCAGGTAACCCTCGTACCGGCGTACGGCTGGGATGACTAGGGGCGCAGCAGGACCTTGCCCACCGTCGGGTCACCGGCCCCCACCAGCTCGATGGCCCGCGAGAACTCGGTGAGCGGCAGCTCGTGCGAGACCAGCGGCACCGGGTCCAGGAGTCCCGCCCCGAACACCCGCACCGCGTGCGACCAGGCGTCCGGCGGCGCCCCGAAGACGGTGTGCACCTCCAGCTGCCGCACCACCAGGTCCGTCGGGTCCAGACCCTCCGCGCCCGGCGCCGGGATGCCCGTCAGCACCAGCCGGCCGCCGCGGCGCAGCAGCGCCGCCGAGAGCCGGGCCGCGTCCGCGGACCCGGCGGTCTCGATCACGACGTCCACGTCGTCCGGCAGCTCCTGGTCCCTGGTCCGGAAATCGGTCGCCCCGAACCGCCGGGACAGCTCCTCGCGGTCCCGCCGGGTGCCCACCACCAGCAGCTCGGCCGGGGACGCCGCGCGCAGGAACTGCACGGCGAACATGCCGAGCGTGCCCGTGCCGACCACGGCGACCCGCTCACCGGGGCGGGCGTTCGCCTTCAGCGCGGCGGCCGCGACGCAGGCCGCCGGCTCCAGCAGCGCCGCCGCGGTCAGGTCCGCGTCACCGGGGAGCACGTGCAGCAGCCGCGCGGGGAGCGTCAGCGTGGCGGCCATCGCGCCCGGCTGGGTGAACCCGGTCTCCTCGTACCCGGCCGTGCACAGCGTCGTCTCCCCCGCGTGGCAGCGGTCGCAGACCTGGCAGTTGCGGAAGCCCTCGCCGACGACCTTGCGGCCGACCAGGCCCCGCGGCACCCCGGCGCCGACCGCCTCCACCGTCCCGGACCACTCGTGGCCCGGGGTCAGCGGATAGCGGACGTACCCCTCGGGCCGGTTGCCCTGGTAGACCTCCCGGTCGCTGCCGCAGATGCCCACGGCGTGCACCCGCACCAGCGCCTCCCCGGCCTCGGGGCGGCGCGGCGCGTGCTCCGTCAGCCGGTGGCTGCCGGGGGAGTCGACGACGACGGCGGAGCTCACCGGGCGTCCTTCGGGTTCCGCTTCTCCCAGCCCTCGGCCCACAGGTCGAAGTGGGCTCGCTGCTGCGGGAACTCCGCGGCGGCGTCCGTGTCCAGCTCGACGCCCAGGCCGGGCGCGTCGGAGAGGTGGAAGTACCCGTCGATGACCTGCGGGGCGCCCTTGACGACCTTCTTGATCTCCGCGTCCGCGAAGTCGTTGAAGTGCTCCAGGATCTTGAAGTTCGGCGAGGTGAAGCCGACCTGGAGGGAGGCCGCGGTGAGCACGGAACCGCCCACGTTGTGCGGGGCGATCAGCATGTAGTGGGTCTCGGCGGTCGCGGCCAGCTTGCGCGTCTCCCAGATGCCGCCGATGTGGCCGACGTCCGGCTGGATGATGTCCACGGCCTGGTTGTCGAACAGCTCGCGGAACTCGATCCGGTCGTGGATGCGCTCACCCGTGGCGACCGGGATGTCCACCTTCGCGGCGACCTTCTCCAGCGCCTTCAGGTTCTCCGGCGGGCACGGCTCCTCCAGCCAGGCCGGCTTGAACGGCGCCATCTCCTTGGCCAGCCGGACGGCGGTGGCGGGGGAGAAGCGGCCGTGCATCTCCAGCATCAGCTCGGCGTCGGGGCCGATCGCGTCGCGGACGGCCTCGATGAGGGAGACCGCGTACAGCGTCTCCTGGTGGTCCAGCTCGAAGTGGCCGGTGCCGAAGGGGTCGATCTTCAGCGCCTTGTACCCGCGCTCCACGACCCCCTGGGCGGCCTTGTGGTACGCCTCGGGCGTCCGCTCGGTCGTGTACCACCCGTTGGCGTACGCCTTCACCTTGTCGGTGACCTTGCCGCCGAGCAGCTGCCAGACCGGCACACCCAGCGCCTTGCCCTTGATGTCCCAGCAGGCCATCTCGATGACCGCGATACCGGACATGACGATCTCGCCGGCCCGGCCGTAGTCGCCGTACTTCATCCTCTTCACGAGGTCCTCGACGGCGAACGGGTCCGAGCCGAGAATGTGGTTGACCTCGGCTTCCTTCAGATAGCCGAGGAGAGCGTCGGTGTGTCCCAGCATCCGGGTCTCGCCGACTCCGGTGATGCCCTCGTCGGTGTGCACCTGGACGTACGTCAGGTTGCGCCACGGCGTCCCGACCACGTGTGTGCTGATTCCGGTGATGCGCACGGCAGTTGCCCCTCGTGAAGCGTTCGGCTCTGTTCGAGATTTCGGCACTTGTTCGAAATGCTGGCGTGACAGTAAGGACGCGGCGGCGGGGGTGTCAATGGGTCGAACGGATAACGGTTTCGGCACTTTCGAAAGCCGTCGGTGGCGTCGCTTTCGGCCGAAGGGGGAGAGATGCCGGGGCTGTCCTCGGCTCACCATGCCGGAACTGCGCGTTTCCCACAGAACATTCACAGCGTCGACTAGGCACGTTACCGGCCCGGAACTTAATCTTCCCGCGTCATGGACTACTGCCACCCGTGCCGACGGCACCTGAACGGCGCCCTCGCCTGCCCCGGGTGCGGCACGCCGGCCGAGCGGCTCCGCGCGTACGCGGAGGAGGACGCCGCGGGCGCCGGGGGCGCGTACGAGGGCGCGCCCGCCGCCCACCACGCGCCCCCCGGCCACCCCGCCGCCGGCTACGGCGCCTACGCGACGGCCCCGGCACCCGCCGCCCACGGCACGGCCCCCTGGCAGCCCGGCTACGGCACGTCCCCCGCACCCGCCGCCCACGGGACGACGCAGGGGTACGCCCCCCACGACCACGCCGACTACCAGACCACGCCCGGCCACGGTGACTACGGGCCGACCCCCGCGCACGGTGACCACGGCCTCCACCAGCCGCAGCCGGCTCCCGGCCACGGTGACCCCGCGCCCCTGTCCGGCGACGTCGACCACCCCGACGACGAGACCGCACCCGACGCCCACGGCCGCGACGACGAGCACGCCCACGACGCCCACGACGAGTACGACGACCACGACGAGTCGTCGCCCTCCGCCCGCCGCGACCGCCGGGCCGAGGACAGCCGCCGGGACCGCAAGGCCGCGGCGCACCGCCGCAGGCGGCGCCGGGCCCTCCTCGTCACCGCCGGCTTCGTGCTGGCCGCGGGCGGTCTGAGCCTCGCGGAATCGGGCATCGACGCCGCCGGCTCCGACCCGGCGCCCGCGGCGGCGGGCGACGCGTCCGCGGACGGCGGCGCGGAGGAGGAGGTGGGCGAGACGGCGGACCCGCTGTCCGGCACGACGGGCGCCCCCGGCACCGGCCCCGGCGGGACAGGATCGCCCTCGGACTCGGCGTCCCCGTCCTCGTCCTCCTCCGAGGACGAGGACGAGGACAAGAAGGGCGAAGACAAGGACGACGACAAGGAGTCGGACGAGCCGGCGGACCGGGCCACCCTGACCAGGGACCCCCAGTCGGGCCACGCCGACCCCCCTCAGGACACGGCCCCCACCACCACGGCCGCCCCGCCCGCCCCCGACCCCACCCCGGCCCCCACCTCGGACCCGACCATCGCCCCGCCGCCCCCGGACCCCGAACCGTCGCAGACCTGCGACCGGTTCCTGTGGTGGTGCACCTAGGGGGTGTCCGCCGGCCGCCGGCCGCCTGCGATGATCGGCCGGTGAGCGGAGTGGACGAGCGGGCCGTGGCGGCCGTGGAAGCGCATGTGCGGGCGTTCTTCGCGGGGCACGAGGTGGAGTCCGTCCCGTACGACCTGGGGCCGGGGCGCCGTGCGTCGCTGCCGGGTTTCCGCGTGCTCGTCGTGGGGCCGGGTCCCCGTGCGGACTCCTGGGCGTATGTGACCGCCGGCTGCGCCTCGCCGCCTGAAGACGACGGCCACGGGCTGGAGTTCGTCATGACGGCGCATGTGCGGGACCGGCGCTTCGTCGAACTGCTGGCGATGATCGCCTTCTACCACCGCACGGGAGCCCGGCTCGGCCTCGCGCACAGCGTGCCCATCGGCGAGCCGTGGACGCCGGGTTCGGCCTGTGACCACCTGCTGGTCACCCTGCCGTACCTGCACGGCCCCGGCCTCGAACACTGCCCGCTGCCCGGCGGCCACGCCCGGATCCTGTGGACGCTGCCGGTGACGGCCGCCGAGATCGCGTACCGCAGGGAACACGGCCACGAGGCCCTGGAACAGCGCCTGGACGAGGCCGCGATCGTCCCGACGGACCCCTTCCGCGCCTCGGTCGTCTGACCGACGGGACGTCAAGTCCCCCTTGTGACGGATGAGTCGAACAGGTACACCTCGCCGTACCGATCTCAGGAACCCCGGAGGAGGTACGCGTGCGCACCAAGAGGACCGCGAGAACCGCCACTGCGAGACCCGTCCTGACCACCGCCCTCGCCCTCACCTCGGCGAGTGCCCTCCTGCTCGCCGCGCCCGGCCCGGCCGGCGCGGACCCGGCGCCCGTCACCAGGGAGACCGCGGAGTCCCCGGCGCTCGACCACCGGAACGCCGCCACGTCGCCGGAAACCGCGGCCCGCAGAGCCCTCACCGACCCCGGGCCCGGCCTCTCCGGCGGCACGGAACGCACCCATGACGCGCGCGGCTATCCGCGCGAGCACACCCTCGCCCCCGACCCGGTGAACCCGGCGGACAAGTCCCTCAAGCTGGGCCTGACGCCGTATCACGCGATCGCGAGCCGGCTGAACGCCCTGCAAGCCCTCGGCGACCGGGTGAGCGTGGAGGTCGCGGGCCGCTCGGCGGGCGGCCACCGGCTGTACCTCGTCACCGTCACCGCCCCGGAGAGCCCCGCCCAGACCCGCGCCCAGCACCGGATGCGGGACCTCATCGAACGGGTACCGGCGACGGCGGCCGGGGACCCTCGGCTGAAGAAGGCGTACAAGACCCCGGTCTTCTTCAACAGCAACATCCACGGCAACGAGTGGGAGGGCACCGACGCCGCCCTCCGCCTCGTCGAACACCTCGCGACCGCCAAGGACGACAGGACCCGCGACCTGCTCGCGCACAGCCGCCTCTACTTCAACGTCACCGCCAACCCGGACGGCCGCATCGCCGGCACCCGCGCCAACGCGAACGGCTTCGACCTCAACCGGGACTTCGTCACCGCCTCACAGCCCGAAACCCGCGCGATGCGGCAGATCCTGCGCGACAAGCAGCCCGTGGTGATGCTCGACCTGCACGGCTACGTCAACGGCACCCTGATCGAGCCCACGACGCCGCCGCACGGCGAGAACTACGAGTACGACCTGTTCCTGAAGAACACCTACGCCAACGCCCTGGGCATGGAGGCCGCCGTCAACGGCCTCGGCTACACCGCCGAAGAGGACGGCGTCCAGCCCGCGCAGATCCCCTTCCGCGACCAGGACGAGGGCTGGGACGACTGGCCGCCGATCTTCACCCCGCAGTACGCCGCCTTCCACGGCGCGGTCGCCGCGCACACCGTCGAGATCCCGCTGCGGGTGAACAACGCCTCCTACGACACCCTGCCGGCCGCCGAGCTGCGCCGCCGCGCGGCCGTCAACACGGACGTCGCGCAGGCCGCCATGACCGCCACCCTCGACCATGTGCGGCGCCACCGCGAAGCCCTCGTCGCCGACCAGATCGAGGTGTTCCGCCGCGGCGCGGCCGGCGCCCCGCAGGTCCCGGTGTCGCCCGCGACCGTGCCCGGCGTGCCCGGCATCGGCCCGGAGGACGTCTACACCACCACCTTCCCGCGCGCCTACGTCCTGCCGCCCGGCGGCCCGGCCACCGCCCGCCTCGTCGGCCACCTCCTCGCCAACGACATCCGCGTCGCCCGCGTCGCCCACCCCGCGCCGGGCTACCCGAAGGGCGCGTACGTCGTCGACATGCGCCAGCCCAAACGGGGACTCGCGGCCGCGCTCCTCGCGGACGGGCGGGACATCAGTGACAAGGTGTCCGTCATGTACGACATCTCCGGCTGGAGCCTCGGCCGGCTCTGGGGCGCCCCGGTGCGGCCCGTCACCGGCGGCGCCCTGCCCCACGCCGCGCTGCGCCCGGTGCGCGCCGCCGCGCCCGTCGCCCACGTCGCCCCGCGCGGCGACCTGCGCCTGCGCCTGGACGACCCCCGCGAGATCGCCGCGCTCAACGCGCTGCTGCGCCGGGGCGTGCCGGTGCGGCGGTCCGCCGACGGCGCCGCCGCGATCGTGCCGGGCTCCGCGCGCCGGCAGGCCGCCGAGGCGGCCCGGACGTACGACGTCTCCTTCGAGCGGACCACGGACCGGGGCACCGCCCCGCTGCGCCGCGTCCGCGTCGCCGCCGCCGTGACACCGGGCGAGCTGTTCGCGCTGCGGGAGATGCAATTCGAGGTCACCCCGGTCTCCACGGCCGTGCTGAACGCGGGCTTCGACTGGTCCGGGACGGACGTCCTGTTCGTGTCGGCGGGCCTCGACCGGGACGCCCTGAACGAGCCGGCGCGCCGCGCCCTCGACGCCTTCCTCGACGGGCACGGCTTCGTCGGCCGCGGCGCCGCCGGTGCGCAGCTGAACGCCGGCGCCGGGCTGCTCGCCGTCAAGGCCGTCCAGGGCAACGGGGATGCCAACGGCGTGGTCCGGGTGGTGAACTCCGGCCCGCTGACCCGCGGCGCGCCCGCGCACGGCTTCGTCTACGCGCCGCTGTGGTTCACCGACCTCGGCCCCGGCGTGCGCGCCGAGCAGGCGTACGCGGCCGGGAACCCGCTGCTGTCCGGCCACTGGCGCCCGGCCGCCGACGGCACCGGCGGACCGGCGGACGCGGCCGGACGGGCCTCGGTGGTGAGCGGACCCGGTGCGGTGCTCTTCGGCACGGAACCGCTCTTCCGGGCGCATCCCAAGGGAGAATTCCCGCAGGTCGGCCGGGCTTTGCTGACCACATCACGGACACAGGTCGAGGAGAGCGGATGACACAGGAGATCCACGGCACGGTCGCCGACGGCTTCGAGGGCGTACGGGAGGAGTTCGCCGCGTTCGTCGCCCGGGAGCGGCGCGAACGGCCGGACTACGAGGGGCAGCTGTGCGCCTATGTGCACGGCAGGCGGGTCGTCGACCTGTGGGCCGGACCGGAGGTGACCGCCGGGTCCCTGTACGGCGTGTTCTCCTGCACCAAGGGCGCCGCCCACCTGGTGACCGCGCTGCTCGTGCAGGACGGCACGCTGGAGCCGGACCGGAAGGTGACGTACTACTGGCCGGAGTTCGGCGCCGAGGGCAAGGGCGCGCTGACCCTGCGCGACCTGCTCGCGCACCGGGCGGGCCTGGTCGGTCTGGACGCCGGGTTCACCGCCGAGGAGCTGGCCGACGACCGGCTGATCGCGGAGCGGCTGGCGGACCAGCGGCCGTTCTGGCGGCCGGGCACCGCGTTCGGCTACCACGCGCTGGTGATCGGCGCGCTCACCGGCGAGGTGGTCCGCCGCGCCACCGGCCGCACCCTCCAGGAGGTGTACGAGGAGCGGGTGCGTGCCCCGTACGGGCTGGACTTCTTCCTTGGCCTGCCCGAGTCCGAGGAGCCCCGCTTCCGTTCCGTGCAGCCGATGGCGCCGACGCCCGAGCAGCGGTCGGTGCTGGACGACCGGCAGACGGGACCGCACACGCTGGCCTCGATCGCGTTCAACACGCACGTGCCGGGCGCGGTCGATCTGGTGGACCACGCCAACGCGCGGCTGGTGCGGGCCAAGGGCCCGGCGTCCGCGGGCGGGGTCGCCTCGGCGCGCGGGCTCGCCGGGATGTACGCGGCGGCGATCAGCGAGGTCGACGGGCGTCCCGCGCTGCTGAAGCCGGACACGATCGCCGAGGTCGGGCAGATCCACTCGATCGGCCACGACCTGGTGGCCCGCACGCACAAGGCGTTCGGGCTGGGCTTCCAGGCGACGGCCGAGAACTGGTACCCGTTCCTGGGCGCCGGCGCCTTCGGGCACAGCGGGGCGGGCGGCGCGCAGGCGTTCGCCGACCCTCGCAGCGGACTGGCGTACGGCTACACGCGGCGCCGGTGCGCGTTCCCGGGCGGGGCGGCGCCGGAGAACGTGGCGTTCGTCCGGGCCGCGCACCGGGCGGCGCTGGCCCTGTGAGCACGGGCTCGTCCGCGCGCGGGCACGGGCGGAGGCCGCACCCCACGTCCAAGGGTGCGGCCTCCGCCGTATGCAACGAGTGCCGTCAGGCGAGCGTCACGGTGATGTTCCCGCGGGTCGCCTTGGAGTACGGGCACACCTCGTGGGCCTTCTTGACCAGGCTCCGCGCGGTCTCCGCGTCCACGTTCGGGATGTCCGCGGAGATCTCGACGATCAGGCCGAAGCCCTCGTCGTTCTTGCCGATGCCGACCTTGGCGGTCACGGTCGAGCCCGAGACGTCGGCGCCCTCCTGGCGGGCGACGACGCCGAGCGCGCCCTGGAAGCAGGCGCTGTAGCCGGCGGCGAACAACTGCTCCGGGTTGGTGCCGGCGCCGCTGCCGCCCATCTCGGCGGGCGGGTTGACGACGACGTCGAGCTTGCCGTCGTCGGTGGAGACCCGGCCGTCGCGACCGTTCTCGGCGGTGGCGACGGCGGTGTACAGGACGTCCGACTGCTGAATGGCCATGCGGTGGTCTTCCTCCTCGGTCCGCCGTGACTCGCGCCCACGATCGCCGACGGTTTCCGGAATGAAGTTACCGCATACCGGAAAGCGGCAGAAGGGGTGTCCGGAGGTCGGACAGCGGGGCCGGGCCGGGGGGTCAGAGCTTGACGATCATCTTCCCGGTGTTGTCGCCGCGCAGGACGCCGAGGAAGGCCTCCAGGTTGTTCTCGATGCCCTCGACGACCGTCTCGCGGTACTTCAGCGCGCCCGAGGCGACCCAGGGGCCGACCTCCTGGACGAACTGCGGCTGCAGGTCGTAGTGGTCACCGACCAGGAAGCCCTCGATCCGGCCGCGGGTCTGGATCAGCCGGGCCAGGTTCCGCGGGCCGGGCGCGGGCTCGGTGTTGTTGTAGACCGAGATCATGCCGCAGACCGCGATCCGGCCGCCCTCGTTCAGGGAGCCGATGGCGGCCTCCAGGTGGTCGCCGCCCACGTTGTCGAAGTACACGTCGATGCCGTCCGGGGCGGCCGCGCGCAGCTGCTCGCCGACGGGGCCGTCCTTGTAGTTGAACGCGGCGTCGAAGCCGTACTCCTCGACCAGCAGCTTCACCTTCTCCGCGGATCCGGCCGAGCCGATCACCCGCGAGGCGCCCTTGAGCCTCGCGATCTGGCCCACCTGGCTGCCCACGGCACCGGCCGCGCCGGAGACGAAGACGCTGTCGCCCTCCTTGAAGGCGGCGGTGCGCAGCAGGCCGGCGTAGGCGGTCAGGCCGGTCATGCCGAGCACGCCGAGGTACGTGGACAGCGGCGCCGCGTTCGCGTCGACCTTGACCGCGTGCTGGGCGCTCACCGCGGCGTACTCGCGCCAGCCGAGGAAGTGCAGCACGTGGTCGCCGGCCTGAAAGCCCTCGGCGTTGGAGGCGACGACCTCGCCGACCGCGCCGCCCTGCATGACCTTGCCCAGCTCGAAGGGGGCGACGTAGGACTTGGCGGCGCTCATCCGGCCGCGCATGTAAGGGTCCACCGACAAGTACAGGTTCCGCACCAGCACCTGGCCCTCGCGCGGGGTCGGGACCTCCGCCTCGACCAGGGCGAAGTTCTCGGGCTCGGGCCAGCCGACCGGGCGGCTGAGCAGGTGCCATTCACGGTGGACGGCGGGAAGCGTGGGGGTGTCGGACATGAGCCGGCCTCTCGTGCGGGGTGCGGTGTCTCGTGGTTGCGGAACCAGTCGCTCGGGAACCGGTGGTTTCCGTACCGGTGGTTCCTCCCAGTTGTTTCAGGATCTGAAACAACCATGCGCCTGAATATTTCAGGATGTCAAGCAAACGGGTACCCTGGATGCCATGGCCGCCACCCCACCCCCTGCCCGCCGCCCCGACGACCTCACCCTGGAGGTCGTCGATCTCATCGGCGCGGTCGTGGCCCGCTACCACGAGGAGTTCGAGGAGGCCGCCGCCGGGCACGCCCTCACCGGCGCCCAGGCCAAGCTCCTGTCCCTGCTGTCCCTCGGCCCGCTGCCCATGCGCAAGCTCGCCCGCAAACTGCGCTGCGAGCCGTCCAATGTCACCGGCATCGTCGACCGCCTGGAATCCCGCGGCCTGGTCGAACGCCGCCCCGACCCCGCCGACCGCCGCATCAAGGTCGCCGCCGTCACCGACGAGGGCCGCCGTGTCGCCCGCGACCTGCGCGAGTCCCTGCACTTCGCCCGCGAGCCGCTGGCCGCGCTCGGCGAGGCGGAGCGCCTCGCCCTGCGCGACCTGCTGCGCCGCATGGTCGAGTCCGGGACCGGGCCCGAGGAGAGACCCGGCGGTTAAAGTGCACCCATGCGCGATCTCGGGGTGGGCTTCGGCTATCTGATCAAGGGCCAGCGGTGGGTGGCCCGGCACGGCAGGCAGTTCGGCTTCGGGCTGATGCCCGGACTGATCACCCTCGTGCTCTACGCCGCCGCGATCACCGCGCTCGCGTTGTGGGGCGCGGACTTCGTCGCCTGGGCGACCCCGTTCGCCGACGACTGGTCCAGCCCCTGGCTCGGCCTGTTCCGCGGTCTGCTCACCGCCGTGCTGTTCGCGCTGTCGCTGCTGCTGGCCGTCGTCACCTTCACGGCGGTCACCCTGCTGATCGGCCAGCCCTTCTACGAGAGCCTGTCGGAGGCGGTCGACCGGGACGTCTCCCCGGACGGCACCGCCCCCGAGTCCGGGCTGCCGCTCTGGCGCGAGCTGTGGATCTCCGGCCGGGACAGCCTGCGGATCGTGATCCGCGCCGCCCTGTGGGGCGTCCTGCTGTTCGCGCTCGGGTTCGTGCCCGTCGCCGGGCAGACCGCCGTCCCCGTCCTCGGCTTCTTCGTCACCGGCTTCTTCCTCACCGAGGAGCTGACCGGCGTCGCCCTGCAGCGCCGCGGCGTCGAGCTGCGCGACCGCCTCGCCCTGCTCCGCTCCCGCAGGACCCTGGTCTGGGGCTTCGGGACGCCCCTCGCCCTCGCCTTCGTCGTCCCCTTCGTCGCGGTCTTCCTGATGCCGGGCGCGGTCGCGGGCGCCACCCTGCTCGCCCGTGACCTGCGCGGCGAGGAGACCACCGGGCACGACACCACCGACCGCCGGCAGGAGGACGCCGTCCAGTGACCGAGATCCTCGCCGTGGCCGTCATCACCGTGCTCGCGGTGATCGCCCCCGGCGCCGACTTCGCCATGATCGTCCGCAACAGCTACCTGTACGGCCGCCGCACCGGCCTGCTGGGCGCCGCCGGCGTCGCCGCGGGCGTCCTGGTGCACGTCACCTACACCATGCTCGGCGTGGGACTGCTGATCGCCTCCTCGACGTTCCTGTTCACGGTCGTCAAGCTGACCGGCGCCGCCTACCTCGTCTACATCGGCGTCCGCACCTTCCGCGCCCGCGGCGACGTCCGCGTCGACCTCGTTGACAAGACGGAACTGACCCCGCTGGCCGCCCTGCGCACCGGCTTCCTCACCAACGTCCTCAACCCGAAGACCACCCTGTTCGTGGTCTCCACGTTCGCCCAGGTCGTCGACCCGGGCACCCCGCTGTGGCAGCAGGCGGGCTACGGCCTGTTCATGTCCCTCGCCCACCTGCTGTGGTTCGCCGTCGTCGCCGTGTTCTTCTCGCAGGACCGGATGCGCACCCTGATGCTGCGCGCCCAGAAGGTCCTCAACAAGGTCATCGGCTCGGTGCTGGCCGGCCTCGGCGTCAGCCTCGCGTTCGCCCCGTCGCACTGACGGCGACCGCCACGACGGACCGCACCTGCGCGACGATGTCCCGCCGGTTGCGGACGAACTCCGGATCGGTGACCTCGGTGGTGTTCCCCGCGCCGAACCGGAGCACCGGCGTGTGGACATGCCCGCCCGGCAGGCCCTTCAGCCCCAGCCGGTCCCGCAGCAGCGTGGCCCGGTAGGCGATCTCGTTGGACAGGTAGTCCCCGCCGCCCCCGGCCCGCGCCGTCGAACCGGGGGTCGGCCCGTCCGGCCGTACGACCGGCTCGGTGCCCCCGGCCGGGATCTCGGTCACGGACGTGTTGTCGTACACCGGGAAACGGCCGGTGTCCGCCGCCACGATGTCCCGGTACGGCAGGGTCGTCGACGTCCACTGCGGCGCCGCGCCCGGACCCGGGACCGGGATGGTCTCCGTGCGGCCGGTGTTCTCGTTGTCGGGGAAGCCGCCCCGCCAGGCCCCGTTGGTCCGCTCGATGTCGAACCGGCCCACCCGCCCCTGGCTGACCGTCGCGAACAGGTCCACACCCGGCAGATGCGGCCGCAGCGCCCGCTCCACCGTCCCCTCCGTGAAGTCCCGCCAGCGCACCGGGAACACCACGGTCTCCACCCGCGCCGGCCCGTGGGCCGTCTCGATCACCGTGCCGTCGAGGGCGAGCGCGGCGGCCCCGGACGGATTGGAGATCCGGATGTCCCGGTCCAGCGTGAACGGGTCGAACCCGGTGACCAGGACCCGCTCGACGCCCTCGCCGCGGTGCGGGAAGCGGATGTCGTCCTGCCCGCGCGAGGTCCGCTCCAACGCGTCGAGCAGCGCGCCCCGTTGCCGCTCGGACAGACCGAACCGCGGCTGCCACGACCGCACTTCTCGGGTCATTCCCAGCCGCGCCCAGTACAGCGGCCGGTCGTCGTCCCGGCTCAGCTCCCCGCCCGCCGGACCGCGCCCCTGTGCCCGCGCCACCGCCCGCCGCCACAGCGCCGACCCCTCCCGGACGACGACGGCGCGTGCCTGCGCGTAGGAGCGCGCCGCGCCCAGCGCCTCGGCGAACCGCGGTGCGGCGCCGGCGAATCCGGAGCGCCGCAGGATCTCCTGCGGGACGGCCTGGTCGAGGCGCCGCTCCTCGACCGTGACGGCGGGAGCGGTGGTGGGGGAGTCGGCGGGGTCGGTGGTGGCGGTCGCGGGGGCGGCGAGGCCGGTGACGAGCGCCAGGGACAGCAGGGCGCCGATCCGGACACGGGGGGATATCAAGGCGGTGGGGTCCTTCCGTCGCCGTGGGCAGGGAGGTGCTGCGCAACGGCGGAAGTCTCCCCGTGCCCCGCCCGTTCTACGCGGTCACTCCTCGCCCAGCAGGCCCAGGAAGTCCCGGAACGCCCCCGGCATGTCCACCGACTCCGGGTCCAGCAGCCACTGGTACTGCAGGCCGTCCATCACGGCGACCAGCAGCGGCGCCGCGCGCTCGGGCGTGAGCCCGTTCGGCAGCCGGTCGCCGTACTCGGCGCGCAGGACCTCCGTCATCGACTGCCGGACCCGGACGTACCGCTCGGTGAAGTAGCCGCGGGCCGGATGACCGCCCGTCACGCTCTCGCCGAGCAGCGCCGCGAAGGTCTGGATGATGCCGGGGCGCATCGCGTTGTACTCCACCAGCGAGGCCAGCAGGTCCATCCGCCACTGCCGGGCCGGCATCGCGTCCCAGCGGTCGCGCTCCTCCAGCACGGCGACGAGCAGGGCGTCCTTGGTCGGGAAGTAGTGCAGCAGTCCCTGCTGGGTGAGCCCGACCCGCTCCGCGACCGCCGCCATGCTCGCGCCCCGGTAGCCGCGCTCGGCGATGACCTCCAGCGCGGCCCGCACGATCGCGGCCCGCCGCTCCTCGCTTCTGACCCTCGCGCCCATGGCGTCACCGTACGACATCCGTGTGTTCGTCATATAACGATGAGATAACGAAACCTAACGCTTCACAGGTGACCGGGGCACCATGAGGAGGGGCCCGCACCGGCCCGACGAGGAGGCACCGCCATGGCCAGCACCCCGGCACCCCAGGAGGCGGCCGTCGAGGCGGCCCTCGCCCGGCTCGACCTGGACACCAAGACCCGCCTGCTGGCCGGCCAGGACGCCTGGACCCTGCCCGCGCTGCCCGCGATCGGCCTCGGCTCCCTGGTGATGTCGGACGGGCCGGTCGGGGTGCGCGGCGTGCGCTGGAGCGCCGACGACCCCTCCGTCGCCCTGCCCTCGCCCACCGCCCTCGCCGCCGCCTGGGACCCGGACCTGGCCCGCCGCGCCGGCGTCCTGCTCGCCCAGGAGGCCCGCCGCAAGGGCGTCCACGTGCTGCTCGCCCCCACCGTCAACCTGCACCGCTCCCCGCTCGGCGGCCGCCACTTCGAGGCCTACAGCGAGGACCCGTACCTCACCGGCCGGATCGGCGCCGCCTATGTGACGGGCGTCCAGTCCGGCGGCGTCGGCACCACCGTGAAGCACTTCGTCGCCAACGACGCCGAAACCGACCGCTTCACCGTGAACAACGTGATCCCCGCCCGCGCCCTGCGCGAGCTGTACCTGGCCCCCTTCGAGGCGATCGTCGGCAGCGCCCGCCCCTGGGGCGTCATGACCGCCTACAACTCGGTCAACGGCACCACCATGACCGAGCACCGGTACCTCGTGAACGAGGTGCTGCGCGGCGAGTGGGGCTTCGACGGCGTCAACGTCTCCGACTGGACCGCCGCCCGCGACACCGCCGCCGCCCTGCACGGCGGCCTCGACATCGCCATGCCGGGCCCGGACACCGTCTACGGCCCCGCCCTCGCCGAGGCCGTCCGCGCCGGCCGGGTCCGGGAGGCCGCGGTCGACGACGCCGTCCGCAACGTCCTGCGCCTGGCCGCCCGCGTCGGCCTCCTCGACGGCGCCGAGCCCGCCGTCACCGAGCCGCCCGCCGACGTGGACGGCGCCGCCCTGGCTCGCGAGATCGCCCGCCGCTCCTTCGTCCTGGTCCGCAACGAGCGCGACACCCTGCCGCTGAGGCCCGGCCGCACCATCGCCCTCACCGGCGCCGCCGCCCGCGACGCCCGCGTCCTCGGCGGCGGCTCCGCCACGGTCTTCCCCGCCCGCACCGTCTCCCCGCTCGACGGCCTCACCGCCGCCCTCCCCGAAGGCACCCTCACCTACACCGTCGGCGCCGACCCCAGCACCCGACTCGCCGTCGCGGGACAGGGCTTCGAGCTGCGCGCCGACTGCCGCGACGCGCACGGCGCCCTCATCGCCACCGCCACCACCTCCAACGGCCGGATCCAGTGGCTGGGCGACGACCTCCCCGCCGGCGTCACGCACGACGCCCTGCACTCCGTCGAGCTGACCGGCACCTTCACCCCCCGCGAGACCGGCACCCATACCTTCGGCGTCCAGGGCACGGGCCGCTTCACCCTCGCCGTCGACGGCACCACGTACTACGACGACGTCCAGCGCCCCGCCGAGGACGACCCGTTCGAGGCGGTCTTCGCCGCCCCCGAGCCGCGCGCCCGGGTCGCCCTCACCGCCGGGCAGCCGGTGCCGGTCTCCCTCACCCACCTCGTCGACCCGCCCGCCGGCGTCCGCGTCAAGGCCGTCGCCTTCTCCCTCGCCCACCAGGAGCCGGGGCGCGACCCCGACGAGCTGATCGTCGAGGCGGTGCGCGCCGCCCGCGCCGCCGACACGGCTGTCGTCGTGGTCGCCACCACCGAACACGTCGAGTCCGAGGGCTTCGACCGCACCGACCTGCGGCTGCCCGGCCGCCAGGACGACCTGGTCCGCGCGGTCGCCGCCGCCAACCCCGACACCGTGGTCGTCGTCAACGCGGGCTCCCCGGTGGAGCTGCCGTGGCGCGACGAGGTCGCCGCCGTGCTGCTGACCTGGTTCCCGGGCCAGGAGGGCGGCGCCGCCCTCGCGGACGTGCTCACCGGAGCCCGTGAACCCGGCGGACGCCTCCCCACCACCTGGGGCGCCCTCGCCGACGCCCCGGTCACCCGGGTCACCCCGGAGAACGGCGAACTCCGTTACGACGAGGGCGTCTTCATCGGCTACCGCGCCTGGCAGAAGGCGGGCCGCACCCCCGCGTACCCCTTCGGCCACGGCCTCGGCTACACCACCTGGGCCTACGAGTCCGCCGAAGTCCACGGCAGCACCGTCACGGTCCGCGTCCGCAACACCGGCGCGCGCCCCGGCCGCGAGGTCGTCCAGGTCTACCTGGCCCCCGCCGCGCCCGACGCCGAGCGCCCGGCGCGCTGGCTCGCCGGATTCGCGGGCGTCGAGGCGGCCCCCGGCGAGACCGCCGAGGCCCGCGTCGACCTCCCCCGCCGGGCGTTCGAAATCTGGGACGAGACGAGCAACTCGTGGTCGTTTGTGAAGGGTTCGTACGAGATCCAGGCGGGACGCTCGATCGCCGACCGCAGGATCACCGTGCCGGTTACCGTCTGAACCCTGGGACGACTCGTCCTGCCGAGCAGCCCCGGTCCGGCACCTGACACCGGACCGGGGCTCGTCCCGTCAGCCCCCGATCCGCCGCCCGCGCCCGCCCGGCCGGCGCCGCCGCCTCCTAAGGGGCCTTGCGGGCCGTCACCGTGCGATAGGCGATCTCCGCGAGCCGCGCCTGGCCGTCCACACTCGGATGGAACCAGTCCCACTGGCTCAGCTGCGCCACCCCGAACCGGTTGGCGAACACCGCGCCGCCGTCGGAGCGGCAGTACCGGTCCCGCGCGCACACCTCGCGCAGCACCCGGTTGTACGCCTCCACCCGCTCGTGCACCGTCGACCGCCGCAGCCGCGCCGCCGCGTCCAGCGCCTCGGCGTCACCCAGCATCGACGGGCAGATCCCCAGCTTCCACACCTGCAGGCCGAGCGCGCTGGTCCGCCCCTGCTGCCACAGCCGCAGCAGATTGGGCACGCTCGCCACGTACACCTGCGCCTTGGGCGCGCCGCGGCGCAGGGTGCGCAGGGCCTCCGTGAAGTCCGCGCGGAAGTCGGCGACCGGCGTCATCGCGTCCGCCGAGGCCCGGCAGGCGTCGTTCGCGCCCGCCATCACCGTCACCAGCTCCGGCCGGCGCGCCGCCGCCCGCGCCATCTGCCCGGGCAGATCCGCCATCCGCGCCCCGGTCACCGCGTAGTTCCAGCTGTGCGAGGCCGCCCGCGACCGCCCCAGCAGCCGCACGGCCAGACTGTCGACCTCGGGACTGGTGCCGGTCGCCCACGACATCTCGGGGCAGTCCGACAGGACCGTGCAGGCGTCGAAGCCGCGGGTGATGGAGTCGCCGACCGCGGCGACCGACCGCGGGGTGGTGTCCCAGTCCGGGGTCGGCGTGGGCGACGCGCGGCGGGCGGCGCTGCCCGACGGACTCGGCGCGTCACCGCCCACGACGTCACACCCGGTGACCCCCAGCACGGCGGCCGCCGTCATCCCCGCCAGGACCGCCCGCGCACGGCGGCGACGGTCGCGCGGCTTCCGCATGCCCTGGTCCATCCCTTGTCACCCGTGATGTCGTGTCATGTTCCTCAACCCATGACAGCGTCCCAGGGTTCCCGGCGCATCCCATGGAACGGGTCACACCCGCACAGGCGTCCTGCCGGGTGAATGGCGGAGGTTTCCCGGTACCGGGACCGACGGTACGTCACACTCCTTGCGCCGTCGCACGGTAGCCTCGCCATCAACGTGGCCTGCAGGGCCACCGCCGCCCGCCCGTCCGCCCCCAGTCCCGCTCAGCCCGGAGGTACCGGTGACGACACGTGGAGTTCTGTACGTGCACTCCGCGCCGCGCGCGCTGTGCCCGCACGTCGAGTGGGCCGTCGCCGGGGTGCTCGGCACGCGCGTCAACCTCGACTGGATCCGGCAGCCCGCCGCCCCCGGTACCTGGCGCTCGGAGTTCTCCTGGCAGGGCGAGGCGGGCACGGCCTCCAAGCTGGCCTCCGCGCTGCGCGGCTGGCACTTGCTGCGCTTCGAGGTCACCGCGGAACCCTGCCCCACCGCCGAGGGCGAGCGCTACAGCTGCACTCCCGACCTCGGCATCTTCCACGCCGTCACCGGCATCCACGGCGACATCCTGATCCCCGAGGACCGCCTGCGCGCCGCCCTGCTGCGCTCCCAGCGCGGCGAGACCGACCTGGAAGCGGAGATCGCCAAGCTGCTGGGCAAGCCCTGGGACGACGAACTGGAGCCCTTCAGATACGCGGGCGAGGGCGCCCCGGTCCGCTGGCTCCACCAGGTCGTGTAGACCACACGGTCGGGAGAACCCACCCAAGGGGCGCGGGGAACCGCGCGAGAAGCCCCACGGTCCGCACCCGGCAACGCACCGTCGACGGAACGGCGAACGGCCCGCCCCCCGAAGGGGACGGGCCGCTCCTCACGACCGACGACAGTCACACCGTCCGGAACGCCAGCACCACGTTGTGCCCGCCGAACCCGAACGAGTCGTTGAGGGCGGCGATACGGCCCTCGACGGGCAGCTTCCGCGCCTCCCCGCGGACGATGTCCGCGTTCGCCTCCGCCTCCGGGTCGAGGTTCTCGATGTTGATGGTGGGCGGCGCCACCCGGTGGTACAGCGCCAGGATCGTGGCGACGGACTCGACACCGCCCGCACCACCCAGCAGATGCCCGGTCATCGACTTCGTCGCGGACACCGCGAAGTGGTCCGCCTCGTCACCGAACACCTTCCGCAGCGCCTTCAGTTCGGCCACGTCACCGGCGGGCGTCGACGTCGCGTGCGCGTTGACGTGCACGATCTCCGCCGGGTCCAGGTCGGTGCGCTCCAGCAGGTTCTGCAGCGCGTGCGCGATGCCGCGGCCCTCCGGCTCCGGCTGCACGATGTCGTGGCTGTCGGCGGAGATGCCCTGCCCGACCGCCTCGGCGTACACCCGCGCCCCGCGCTTGGCGGCGTGCTCGGCGGACTCCAGGACGATCACACCGGCGCCCTCGCCGAGGACGAAGCCGTCCCGCGCGACGTCGTACGGCCGGGACGCGCCCTGCGGGTCGTCGTTGTTCTTGGACATCGCCATCATGTTGCCGAACGCGGCGATCGGCAGGGGGTGGATGGCCGCCTCCGTACCGCCGGCGACGACCACGTCCGCGCGGCCGGTGCGGATCATCTCGATGGCGTAGCCGATGGCCTCGGCGCCGGACGCGCACGCGGAGACCGGCGTGTGCACACCCGCGCGGGCGTTCACGGCCAGACCGACGTTCGCCGACGGGCTGTTCGGCATGAGCATGGGGACGGTGTGCGGGGAGACGCGGCGGACGCCCTTCTCCTTCAGCACGTCGTACTGGTCCAGCAGGGTCGTCACACCACCGATGCCGGAGGCGATGACCGCGCCCAGCCGGTCGGGGTCGACCGAGCCGTCCTCACCGGCCTTGCCGGTGAAGCCCGCGTCGGCCCACGCCTCCTGGGCGGCGACCAGCGCGAACTGCGCGGACCGGTCCAGCCGGCGGGCCTGCGGCCGCGGGATGACCTCGGAGGGCTCCACGGCCACGGACGCGGCGATCCGGACCGCCTGCTCGGCGGCCCAGTCCTGTTCGAGGGGCTTGACGCCGGAGCGCCCGGCGACCAGGCCCTCCCAGGTGGAGGCTGCGTCGCCACCCAGCGGTGTGGTTGCGCCGATACCGGTGACGACCACGGTGCGATTGGTCGGGCTCACGGGAATTCTTTCTCCAGATCGGTGGATTCAGCGGCGCCACCGCCGGGTGGCGGGGCAGGCAGCAGCCTGATCGAGGATCAGGCCTGGTGCTTGAGGATGTACTCGGTCGCGTCGCCGACGGTCTTGAGGTTCTTGACGTCCTCGTCGGGGATCTTGACGTCGAAGCGCTCCTCGGCGGCGACGACGACCTCGACCATGGACAGCGAGTCGACGTCCAGGTCGTCGGTGAAGGACTTGTCCAGCTGGACGTCCTCAACCGGGATGCCGGCGATCTCGTTCACGATTTCGGCGAGACCGGCGACGATCTCTTCCTGAGTGGCGGCCATGTTGGCGCTCCTTCGTTGTTTTCCAGAGGGTGTGGCGGTGGCGTCCGTGACGGATCGGCACGATCCGGCACGGAGTGCCTAGGGGAGGGTAACGACCGACGCGGCGTAGACGAGACCCGCCCCGAATCCGATGACGAGCGCGGTGTCGCCGCTCTTCGCCTCGCCGGTCGCCAGAAGCCGCTCCATCGCGAGCGGGATCGAGGCGGCCGAGGTGTTGCCGGTGGTGCGCACGTCGCGGGCGACCGTGACGGTCTCCGGCAGCTTGAGGGTCTTCACCATCGAGTCGATGATCCGCTCGTTGGCCTGGTGCGGGATGAAGACGTCCAGGTCGTCGGCGGTGATGCCGGCCGCGTCCAGCGCCTGCTGGGCGACCTTCGCCATCTCGAAGACGGCCCAGCGGAACACCGCCTGGCCCTCCTGCGTGATCGCGGGGAACCGCTCGACGTCGCCCGTGCGGTAGTCCGTCCACGGCACGGTCTGCTTGATGGTCTCGGCCTTGTCGCCCTCGGAGCCCCAGATGGTGGGGCCGATGGCCGGCTCGTCCGAGGGGCCGACGACGACGGCGCCGGCGCCGTCACCGAACAGGAAGGCCGTCGCGCGGTCCTCCAGGTCGGTGAGGTCGCTCAGCCGCTCCACGCCGATCACCAGGACGTACTCGGCGGAACCCTCGACGATCATGCCCTTGGCGAGGGTGAGGCCGTATCCGAAGCCGGCGCAGCCCGCCGAGATGTCGAAGGCGGCGGCCTTGTTCGTGCCGAGCTTGTCGGCGATCTCGGTGGCGACGGCCGGGGTTTGCTTGAAGTGCGTGACGGTGGAGACGATCACCGCGCCGATCTGCCCGGCGGTGATCCCGGCGTCCGCGATGGCCTTGCCGGACGCCTCCAGCGACATCGCGGCGACGGTCTCCTCGTCGTTCGCCCAGTGACGGGTCTGGATGCCGGACCGCGAACGGATCCACTCGTCCGACGAGTCGATCGTCTCGAGGATCACCTCGTTGGGCACCACGCGGGTGGGCCGGTAGCCGCCCACGCCCAGGATGCGGGCGTACGGGGCGCCCTTCGCGGGCTTGATCTTCGACATGGGTCGGTCGGCTCCTTCGGGCTCAGGCGCCCGCCGCGTCGGCGGCAGCTTCGGTGGCGGCCGCGATCAGCTCACGGGCCGCGTCGAGGTCGTCGGGGGTCTTCAGGGCCAGCGTCCGCACACCGGGCAGGGCGCGCTTGGCGAGACCGGTGAGGGTGCCGCCGGGGCAGACCTCCAGCAGGGCGGTGACGCCCATGGCCTTGAAGGTCTCCATGCACAGGTCCCAGCGGACCGGGTTGGCGACCTGGCCGACCAGCCGGGAGACGACCTCGTCACCGGTGGCGACGGTCTGCCCGTCCTTGTTGGAGACGTACGGCACCGCCGGGTCGGCGGGCGTCAGCGCGCGGGCGGCCTCGGCCAGCTTGTCGACCGCGGGGGCCATGTGGTGGGTGTGGAACGCGCCGGCCACCTGCAGCGGAACGATCTTGCGGACGCCCTCGGGCTTGTCCTCGTTCAGCGCGGCCAGCTGCTCCAGCGTGCCCGCGGCGACGATCTGGCCGGCGCCGTTGACGTTCGCCGGGGTCAGGCCCAGCTTCTCCAGGTGGGCGACGCTCACCTCGGGGTCGCCGCCGAGCAGCGCCGACATGCCGGTCGCGGTGATCGCGGCGGCCTCCGCCATGGCCAGCCCGCGCTTGCGCACGAGGGTCAGCGCGGCGGTGTCGTCGAGGACGCCGGAGAGGGCGGCGGCGGTGATCTCACCGACGCTGTGGCCCGCGACCGCACCCGGCCGGATGTCACCGAGTGCCGTGGCCGACAGAATGCCGGCGGCGACCAGCAGCGGCTGGGCGACGGCGGTGTCGCGGATCTCCTCCGCGCCGGCCTTCGTGCCGTAGTGGGCGAGGTCCAGTCCGATGGCCTCCGACCAGGCGGCGACGCGTTCGGCGGCACCGGGCAGGTCGAGCCAGGGGGTCAGGAAGCCGGGCGTCTGAGCGCCCTGGCCGGGAGCGACGAGTACGAGCACTCTCACACTCTCTCTTGGGGACGGGCACGGCCGCCCGTGGGGACAAGGACGAAGAACAGCAAGGGGTTTTGTGGACCCCGCACAAAAGCCTAGGGCTGGGCATCCCCGTCGGCCAGACGCCCCAGGATGAGCGCGATCCGCAGTGTGAAGGCGGAGCGTACATCGGAAGGGGACCAGCCGGTGACGTCAGTCACACGTCGGAGCCGGTAGCGGACGGTGTTCGGGTGAACGAAGAGCATCCGGGCGGCCCCCTCCAGACTGCTCGCCTGCTCCAGATACACACTCAGCGTCTCCAGGAGCGCGGACCCGGCCTCCTCCAGCGGTCTGTAGATCTCCTCCACCAACTGCTCGCGGGCGCCCGGGTCTCCGGCGATCGCGCGCTCCGGCAGCAGATCGTCCGCCAGCACCGGCCGCGGGGCGTCCTGCCAGGCGGAACACGCCTTCAGTCCGGCCGCGGCGGCCTGCGCGGACCGGGTCGCGGCCAGCAGGTCCGGCACGATCGGACCCGCCACCACGGGCCCCGCCGCGAACGGCCCGATCAGCGACTTCGCGACCGCCAGCGGGTTGTCGCTGCCGCCGGCGATGACGACCAGCCGGTCCCCGAGGACCCCGGTGAGCACCTGCAGCTTGGCGTGCCGGGCCGCCCGCCGGATCGCCTCCACGGTCAGCTCGGAGTCGCCGTCGGGTGCCGTGCCCAGCACCACGCAGACGTGCTCCGGCGAGTTCCAGCCCAGCGCGGCGGCCCGCGAGACCGCCCCCTCGTCGGCCTCCCCGCTCAGGACCGCGTTCACCACCAGCGACTCCAGGCGGGCGTCCCAGGCACCGCGTGCCTCGGCGGCCTGGGCGTAGACCTGCGCGGTGGCGAAGGCGATCTCCCGCGCGTACACCAGCAGCGCCTCGCGCAGCACCGACTCGTCGCCGGGCGCCGCGACCTCGTCGATGGCCGACTCCATGACCTCGATGGTGGTGCGCACCATCTCCACGGTCTGCCGCAGCGTGATCGCCCGGGTCAGCTCGCGCGGCGCGGTCCCGAAGACGTCGGTGGAGATCGCCTGCGGGGCGTCCGGGCGCCGGAACCACTCCGTGAACGCCGCGATACCCGCCTGCGCGACCAGCCCGATCCAGGAACGGTTCTCCGGTGGCATGGCCCGGTACCACGGCAGGGTCTCGTCCATGCGCGCGATGGCCTGCGCGGCGAGGGATCCGGAGGACTTCTCCAGCCGCTTCAGGGTCGCGTCGTGCGGATGGGCGCGGCGTGCGGCTACGGGGCTGCTGGATTCGGGTTCGGGCACGGGGACAAGACTGCCTTATCGGAACGGGAGCATGCGCCGCCGGGTCGTCATGGACGTCTACGGTGGGATGCGTGATGGACATACGGCGCGCCGGCGAGCGCTCTGCCGGAGGGGACCCGGAGTCGGGGATCGTATCCCGGCACGCCTTCTCCTTCGGCTCGCACTACGACCCCGACAACCTGCGCTTCGGCGCGCTGATCGCCTGCAACGAGGAGCGGCTCGCCCCCGGCGCCGGCTTCGACGAGCACCCGCACAGCCACACCGAGATCGTCACCTGGGTCGTCGAGGGGGAGCTGACCCATCGCGACTCCACGGGCCGCGAGAGCGTCGTACGCCCCGGAGACGTTCAGCACCTGAGCGCCGCGGCCGGCGTCCGCCACGTCGAACGCAACGACGGCGACACCCCGCTCACCTTCCTCCAGATGTGGCTGACCCCCCTGACCCCCGGCGGCACCCCCGCCTACACGGTCACCCGGGCGCTCACCACCCCGTACCCGGTGCCCGCCGCCGGCGCCACCCTCCATGTGCTCAGGCTCACACCGGGCGAGCGGGCCGCCCTGCCGGACGCGCCCCTCCGCTACCTCCACGTCGTCCGGGGCGACCTGCGCCTGGACACGCGGACACTGGGTCCCGGCGACTCGGCGAGGATCACCGGGACGCAGGCCGTGGAGGCGCGGGCGCGGACGGCGACGGACGTCCTGCTCTGGGAGATGACCGCGTAACCCGCACGCGGTCACCGCTCCCGCCGGCTCAGCCGCGCACCTCGGCCAGCACCGCGTCCGTAAAGGGCGGCCACGCCTCGACCGCCCAGGGCCCGAAGGCGCGTTCGGCCAGGGCGACGCAGGCCACGCCCGCGTCCGGGTCGATCCACAGGAACGTCCCGGACTGCCCGAAGTGACCGAACGTCCGCGGCGAGGACGACGACCCGGTCCAGTGCGGCGACTTCCCGTCCCGGATCTCGAAGCCGAGCCCCCAGTCGTTGGGGTTCTGGTGCCCGTACCCCGGCAGCACCCCCTTGGTCCCCGGGTACTGCACGCTCATCGCCTCGGCCACCGTCCGCGGATCCAGCAGCCGCGGCGCCTGCACCTCCGCGGCGAACCGCAGCAGGTCCGCCACGCTCGACACCCCGTCCTTCGCGGGGGACCCCTCCAGCGAGGTCGACGTCATCCCCAGCGGCTCCAGCACCGCCTGCCGCAGATACTCGGCGAACGGGATGTCCGTGGCCTTCGCCACATGATCGCCCAGCACCTCGAACCCGGCGTTCGAGTACAGCCGCCGCTCGCCGGGCGTCCCCGTCGAACGGTGCTCGTCGAAGGCCAGCCCCGAGGTGTGCGCCAGCAGATGACGCACCGTCGAGCCCCGCGGCCCGGCCGGCTCGTCCAGCTCGATCGCGCCCTCCTCGTAGGCGACCAGCACCGCGTACGCGGCCAGCGGCTTGGTCACCGAGGCCAGCGGGAAGGGCCGGTCCACCGGCCCGTGGATCCCGAGGACCGTGCCGTCGGCCCGTACGACACCCGCGGCGGCGGCGGGAACAGGCCAGTTCTCGATCAACGCGAGGCTGTTCAGCGACATGCGTCGAGCCTAAGCGCTCACCGCTGTGCTCCCGTCGACGGGTCCGGCGGGCTTGTCCTTGCCTGGAGTGCACTCCAAGGTCATAGCGTGGTGGCCATGACGGTGATGCAGACCATGCCCGCGGCCACCGACGACCAGCCCAGCACGACCGACATCTGCTCCGCCGCGCCACCCCGGCACCCCCGCCCGGACGGCCAGGACCGCTACACGATCAGCGAGGTCGCCGCCTTCACCGGCCTGAGCGCCCACACCCTGCGCTGGTACGAACGGATCGGCCTGATGTCCCACATCGACCGCTCGCACACCGGCCAGCGCCGCTACACCAACCGCGACCTGGACTGGCTGGACCTGGTCGGCAAGCTGCGGCTGACCGGAATGCCGGTCGCGGACATGGTCCGGTACGCCGAGCTGGTGCGCCAGGGCGACGACACCTACCCCGAACGGCGCGAACTGCTGGAGGCGACCCGCCGGGACGTCCTCAAGAGGATCACCGAACTGCAGGACACGCTCGCCGTACTCGACCGCAAGATCGGCATTTACTCCGAGAGGACCCGATGACCACCACCACCCTCCCCACCGTCCGGCTCGGCGCGCACGGCCCGGAGGTGGGAGGACAGGGCCTCGGCTGCATGGGCATGAGCTTCGCCTACGGCCCGGCCGACGCCGGGGAGTCCCGGGCCACGCTGGAACGGGCCCTGGAACGCGGCGTCACCCTGTTCGACACGGCGGACGCCTACGGCGACGGGGACAACGA
The DNA here is from genome assembly GCF_011193355.1 of Streptomyces sp. JB150. GTDB lineage: Bacteria > Actinomycetota > Actinomycetes > Streptomycetales > Streptomycetaceae > Streptomyces. The sequence goes on along the minus strand of NZ_CP049780.1, from coordinate 2,175,204 downwards.
ACGCTTCCTCGCCCCCTTCGTGCGGGCGCACCGCGACGAGCTGGTCATCGCCACCAAGTTCGGGCTGTCGATACCGCCGGACGACCCCGCCCGGCGCATCATCCGCAACGACCCGCCGTACCTGCGCCGGGCCGTCGAGGCCAGCCTGCAGCGCCTCGGCACCGACGTCATCGACCTCTACTACATGCACCGCCGCGACCCGCGGGTCCCCGTCGAGGAGACCGTCGGCGCCATGGCCGAACTGGTCCGCGAGGGCAAGGTCAAGCACCTCGGCCTCAGCGAGGTGACGGCCGGCGAGCTGCGCGCCGCGCACGCCGTGCACCCGATCGCCGCCGTGCAGTCGGAGTGGTCGCTGTTCAGCCGCGACATCGAACGCAACGTCGCCCCGGCCGCCGCCGCGCTCGGCGTCGCCCTGGTCGCCTACTCCCCGCTCGGCCGGGGCTTCCTCACCGGCTCCTTCGCCCGCGCCGAGGACCTCACCCCCGACGACTTCCGCCGCCGGCAGCCCCGCTACACCGGCGACAACGCGGCGGCCAACGCGGTGCTCGTGGACCGGGTCCGCGAGGTCGCCGCCCGCCGCGACGCCACCCCCGGCCAGGTCGCCCTGGCCTGGGTCCACCACCGGCAGACGGTCCACGGCCTCCCGGTGATCCCCCTGCCGGGCACCAGCAAGCCCGGCCGGGTGGACGAGAACACCGCGGCGGCCCGCCTCACCCTCACGGAAGAGGACCTGGCCGTCCTGGAACCGCTCGCCTCCCTGGTGGCGGGCGACCGGTACGCGGACATGGCGTTCACGTCCGCGGGACGGGAGTGAACCCGCCCGGCCCCCGGCGGCCGCTCACAGCTCGGCGAGCAGCTCCGCCTTCTTCACGCAGAACTCCTCGTCGGTGACCAGCCCGGCCTGATGCAGCTCCCCGAGGTGCCGGATCCGCTCGGCGATGTCCGCGGGGTCGCGGCGCCGGTGCGCCACGGCCACCGCGGGCACCGGCCCCTGCGCCCGCACCGCCGCCAGCACCGCCGCCGCGAACGGCAACGACTCGTGCACGGGCCCGTACCCCAGCCCGAACACCACCGCCGCCGGATCCTGGTCGGCCTGCGCGGGCTGGTCCTGACCGCACCCGACCCGCCGCAGCAGCCGCAGATACCCCTCGAACAGCTCGGGGGAGCGCCACTCGACGCCCCCCAGCTCCGTGACGGGGAAACTCTGGTCGCCGGCCTTCCACTTCGCCGACGACGCCCCGGTCCAGAACCACCGGAACCGCACGGTCGTCCCGTCGAAGGAGGCCTTCCCGTCGTACGCCTTGAAGGACAGCGGGGCGCCGGGCGCGGCCACGAGGAACCGGTCCGCCGGTCCCGACTCGGTCAGCCGTGCCCGCAGCTCGTCGGCGTAGTACTCGGCGAGCATCTCCTGCTCGGCCGGCAGTACCAGCCGGTACGGATCCCCGTTCTCCTTCAGCTGCCCGTCCGCCGCCTCCAGCACGGGGTCGGCGCCCGGCCGCACCTCCGCGCGCAGCACGACGGTCCCGCGCTTCCCGGGGGTCAGCGTGACCCCCTGCAACGCCGCCAGCGGCACCCGGCGCTCACCGAGCGCCTGGAACAGCTTGGGTGTCCGAATCCCCCGTTCGTAACGGATGAGCACGGAGTCGGACTCGAACTCCCAGGCGGCATGAAATCCGGCCAGTACGTCACCCATGCGGCTCATCGTATGCGGCGCACGCTCTTTCGTCCCCTCCCTGCGCATACCGCAGTTCTTCCGTCCTCTACGCGCGTCCGGCCGGGAACGCACCGGACAAACCCGCCCGGCACATGCCCCGATCGTCGGCGCACTCCACCGCGCGGTACGCGCCAACCCCGATCTCGGCGAGGTTCGCCAGGCTCTCTGTGCCCGGTTCGAAGTACCCGGCGTGCCCGCGGGCGCCGCGCGCCGACAGCAGCCGGGCGCCGAAGGCGGCGGACATCGGGTCCGCGCCGTGCCCGAGGCCGCCGAGGTCGAGATACGGCACGTCCTGGATCCAGTCGTCGGCGTCCCGCATGGCCCACACATGGGCGGAGGTGCCCAGGTGCGCCGCCTTCGCGACCCGCATGCCGGGGCTGCCGGCCACCGCTATGTCGGCGACCCGCCGCGGCAGCGCGGGCGCGGCGACGCCGCACACCACCGAGCCGTAGCTGTGGCAGAACAGGGAGACCGGCGCGTCGCCGGGCAGCGCGCGCACCAGCGCGGTCAGCCGGACGGCGCCGTCCGCGGCGCGGTGCGCGGTGGCCGCGTCCATGCCGATGCCGCTGGGGGCGGTGTAGTCGGCCCAGGCGATCACGGCGGTGCGGGTGCCGGGGCTCGCCGCGCGTTCGGCGGTGTACAGCGACTTCGCCATGCCGACCGGTGCGGAGTGGGCGCGGCGGGTGCGCTGGAAGGTGAGCAGGTCGGTGTCGACGCCGGGCACGACGACGGAGATCCGCTCGGCCCGGGTGAGGTCGCCGAAGACCTCGGCGATCCGGCCCGAACCCTCGGGGTCGAAGGCGAGGATGTGCCGCTCCTCGCGCATCAGCGCCTCGAAGCGGTGCATCCGGCGGCCGGCCTCCTGCTGTCCGGCCGGGGTGAGCCGGCTGTCGCGCATGCGCCGCCGCTCCACTTTCCCGGCCTGGGCGAGGGCGACGCGGTTGGCGCGGTAGCGCAGGTCGACGGGGGCGCCGTTCATGTTGCCGACCGCGAGCGGATAGCGGTGGGCGAGGCGGGTGCGCTGGGCCTCGGTGAGCGAGGCGAAGAAGCGGGCCAGCCGGTCGGGGCCGGAGTCCGGGTCCGGCAGCGGGTGTCCGTCGATCCGCCCCCGCTCCCAGGCGGTGAGGGAGGCCTGCAGCGGGGTGGTCTCCCGGTGGCCCTTCAGCGCGGTCCAGCCGGTGGTGGCCAGCATGACGAAGACCACCGCCAGCGCGAGCAGCGCGCGCCAGAGGTTGAGTTGCGGGGAGGTGTCGAAGGAAGTCACTGGGAGGACACACTAGGAGAACGAGAGGGTCTCGCGTGACCCGTGTGACAGGCGTCACGTTTGGGTGCCCGGCCGCGGAGCAGACGGATGGGTTGCGCGTCCCGCGGGGGTGGCGTGGCGCGGCTGCGCGGGGACGGCGGCCCCCGTTTCCGCGGCTCTACGGCGTGCGCCAGTCATCCGCGAGCGCCGGTCCGACCTGATCGAGGTAGGCCGCCGTCAGCGCGCGCAGCGCCTCCACGCTGAAGTCGTCCCCCGCGCTCCACAGCCGCTCGGTGACCCTTATCACCCCGCCGAAGACGGCCACCGCCACCCGGGGGCGCGGATCGGCGTCCACGTCCAGGCCCTCCCGCCGCGCGATCAGCCGCGCGATCCGCTCCTCGGCCTCGGCGGAGCTGCGCAGGTACGCGGCGAGCAGGACCGGCGTCGACTCGATGACCCGGTACATCCGCAGGTACAGCTCGATCGGCACGACGGCCTCGACGATCTCGTGCAGGGTGTCCCAGCCCTCCTGCACGGCCCGGCGCATCGCCTCCAGCGGCGGCTCGTGGGCGGGGCGGGCGCGCAGGGCCTGGACGAAGTGGTCCATGGCCAGCTGCTGGGCGGCGAGGGCGGCCTCCTCCTTGCCCGCGAAGTAGCGGAAGAAGGTGCGCTGCGAGACGTCGACGGCCGCGGCGATCTCGTCGACGGTGGTCTGCTCGTAGCCGCGCGTGGTGAACAGTTCGAGGGCGGCGCGGATCAGCGCGTCCCGGGTGCGCTGTTTCTTGCGCTCGCGCAGGCCGGGCGGTGTCGCCGCGTTCATGGCACCTCTTCTCCGCATTGTCCGGCCCCGACCGTACCCAGGTGACGTGTCAGTTACCGAAACCTGAAATCGTTTGTCAACTGTCAGCGGCTGTCACTAGCCTCGAAAGTATGACTAGTCAGACCACCATCGACTCGACGGGGCCGGGGGACGGCGCGTCAGCCCCGTCCGGTCCGGCACCCGCCAAGGGGCTGCGCGGGCACCCGTGGTTCACCCTCATCACCGTCGCCGTCGGGGTCATGATGGTGGCCCTCGACGGCACCATCGTGGCCATCGCCAACCCCGCGATCAAGGACGACCTGAAGGCGAGCTTCGCCGACGTCCAGTGGATCACCAACGGCTACTTCCTCGCCCTCGCCGTCTCCCTGATCACCGCGGGCAAGCTGGGTGACCGCTTCGGCCACCGGCAGACCTTCCTCATCGGCGTCGTCGGCTTCGCCGTCGCCTCCGGGCTCATCGGCATGTCCGGCAGCATCGCGCTGGTGGTCGCCTTCCGGGTGCTCCAGGGCCTGTTCGGCGCGCTGCTCATGCCGGCCGCGCTCGGTCTGCTGCGGGCCACCTTCCCGGCCGAGAAGCTGAACATGGCGATCGGCATCTGGGGCATGGTCATCGGTGCCTCCACCGCCGGCGGCCCGATCCTCGGCGGTGTGCTCGTCGAGCACGTCAGCTGGCAGTCGGTGTTCTTCATCAACGTGCCGGTCGGCGTCCTCGCCGTCGTCCTCGGCGCGCTGATCCTGCTCGACCACCGCGCCGAGAACGCGCCGCGCTCCTTCGACCTGCCGGGCATCGCGCTGCTGTCCGGCGCGATGTTCTGCCTGGTCTGGGGCATCATCAAGGCCCCGCCGTCCGAGTGGGGCTGGGGCGACGGCAGGACGTGGGCCTTCCTCGGCGCCTCCCTGGTCGGCTTCGCGCTGTTCACCTTCTGGGAGACGAAGGTGAAGGAGCCGCTGATCCCCCTGGGCCTGTTCCGCTCGCTCTCGCTGTCCGCGGGTGTCGTGCTGATGGTCCTGATGGCCATCGCCTTCATGGGCGGCCTGTTCTTCGTGACGTTCTACCTGCAGAACGTGCACGGCATGGGCCCGGTCGACGCCGGCCTGCACCTGCTGCCCCTCACCGGCATGATGATCGTCGGCTCCCCGCTGGCCGGCGCGATGATCACCAAGCTCGGCCCGCGGATCCCGCTGGCCGGCGGCATGGCCGTCACCGCGCTCGCCATGTGGGGCATGTCCACGCTGAAGGAGGACACCGGCAGCGGGGTGATGTCCCTGTGGTTCGCCCTGCTCGGCCTGGGTCTCGCGCCGGTCATGGTCGGCGCCACCGAGGTCATCGTGGGCAACGCCCCGATGGAGCTGTCGGGCGTCGCGGGCGGTCTCCAGCAGGCGGCGATGCAGATCGGCGGCAGCCTCGGCACGGCCGTGCTGGGTGCGGTGATGGTCTCCAAGGTCGACAGCGACCTCGCCGGCAACTGGGCCGACGCGGGCCTTCCGCCGCTGAGCCCGGAGCAGGCGGCGCAGGCCTCCGAGGCCATCCAGGCCGGTGCGGCCCCGGTCCCGCCGGGCACCCCGCCGGAGATCGCCGCGAAGATCACCGACGTCGCGCACGACACCTTCATCTCCGGCATGTCCCTGGCGTCGCTGGTCGCCGCGGGCGTCGCCGTCGTGGCGGTGTTCGTCGCCTTCCTCACCAAGCGCGGCGAGAACGCGCAGGCCGGAGCGGGCGCGGCGCACATCTGACGGCACATCCGCCCCAGGCGTCGTTTCCCCTATCAGGGTGACAACGCTCAAGATCCCTCCCCAGCCGAGCGCGCCGCAGGTCACAGTGGGTCAAGCCCTCCGTACGGCATGTTCCGTCGGCACGTTCCACGCGAGCAGGGCGACCTGGGCTGCGGCGCGCCGCTGGAGGGGGGTGGCGCGCCGGCAGGCAGGATGGAGAAGCGCGACGGGGGTACCCGCCCCTCATCGGAAACCCGAGGAACCGAGCGGTTCAGGGACTTGTCGATGGCGGGCTGTCCGGACACGGACCGCGCGGGTACCCCCGCTCACGCGACCGGATGAGGCCACGGACCGGGCAGGACCGCGCAGGCCCGCCATCGCCGAACTCCCGCCTGACCGGCGCGGCAGGACGCCCGCGGCGCGGGGCCCTCACCTGGACTCCCGCAGGGCGGCCACCTCCGCCCGCAGCGCCCGCACCTCCTGCGTCAGCGCGGCGATCGCCTCCGTCTGCCGCCGCTCCTCCGCGTCGTCGCTCTCGAACCGCGAGATGAACCACGCGGCGATGTTCGCGGTCACCAGACCCAGCAGCGCGATCCCGGACAGCATCAGCCCCACCGCCAGCAACCGCCCCACCCCGGTGGTCGGCGCGTGGTCCCCGTACCCCACGGTCGTCATCGTCGTGAACGACCACCACACCGCGTCACCCAGTGTCCGGATGTTCCCGTCCGGCGCCTCGCGCTCCACGGACAGCACGGCCAGCGACCCGAACATCAGCAGGCCCACCACTGCCCCGGCGACATACGTCGTCAGCCGGATCTGCGAGGCCATCCGCGCCCGCTGCCCCACCAGCAGCAGCGTCGACACCAGCCGCAGCAGCCGCAGCGGCTGGATCATCGGCAGCAGCACCGCGCACAGGTCGATCCAGTGCCGCCGGACGAACTCCACGCGCCGCCCGGCAAGCGCCAACCGCACCAGGTAGTCGGCGGCGAACGCGCCCCACACCGTCCACTCGACGACCGCGCAGGCGAACGTGACCGGCTCGCTCGCCGTACTGTGCACGATGGGCACGGCATAGGCGACGGCGAAGGCCACGGCCAGCGCCATCAGCGGTTTCTGGGTGCGCTCTTCCCACCGGATCCGCGCGGACTCTTCCCTCATGCCGGGCATCGTAGGGAACGCGCAAGGGGCGGCGGACCCGCAGGTCCGCCGCCCCTTCCGGCCCGGCCCGTGCTACGCGTCGCCGCCCGCGACGCCGGGGTCCGCAGCCGACACGTCCAGCAGCCGGTACCGGTCCACGGCCTGCTTCAGCACCGACCGGTCGACCTTCCCCTCCTTCGCCAGCTCGGCGAGGACCGCCACCACGATCGACTGCGCGTCGATGTGGAAGAACCGCCGTGCCGCGCCCCGGGTGTCGGCGAAGCCGAAGCCGTCGGCGCCGAGCGACTGGTACGTCCCCGGCACCCAGCGGGCGATCTGGTCCGGGACCGACCGCATCCAGTCGGAGACGGCCACGAACGGCCCCTCCGCCCCGGACAGCTTCCGCGTCACGTACGGCACCCGCTGCTCCTCCTCCGGGTGCAGCAGATTGTGCTCCTCGCACGCGACCGCGTCCCGCCGCAGCTCGTTCCAGGAGGTCGCGGACCACACGTCGGCCCGTACGTCCCACTCCTCGGCGAGGATCTTCTGCGCCTCGACCGCCCACGGCACGGCCACGCCGGAGGCGATGATCTGCGCCGGGATCCGGCCGGCCGTGCCCTCGCTGAACCGGTGGACGCCCTTGAGGATGCCCTCGACGTCGACGTTCTCCGGCTCGGCCGGGTGCTGGATCGGCTCGTTGTAGACGGTCAGGTAGTAGAAGACGTCCTCGCCGTGCGGGTGCTCCTCACTGGCGCCGTACATCCGGCGCAGCCCGTCCTTGACGATGTGCGCGATCTCGAACCCGAAGGCGGGGTCGTACGCCACACAGCCCGGGTTGGTGGAGGCGAGCAGCTGGGAGTGGCCATCCGCGTGCTGAAGCCCCTCACCCGTCAGGGTCGTGCGCCCGGCGGTCGCGCCCAGCACGAAACCGCGCGCCAGCTGGTCGGACATCTGCCAGAACTGGTCGCCGGTGCGCTGGAAACCGAACATCGAGTAGAAGACGTACACCGGGATCAGCGGCTCGCCGTGGGTGGCGTACGACGAGCCCGCCGCGATCAGCGAGGCCGTGCAGCCCGCCTCCGAGATGCCGTCGTGCAGCATCTGGCCGGTCGGCGACTCCTTGTACGCGAGCAGCAGATCGCGGTCGACCGCCTCGTACTGCTGGCCGAGCGGGTTGTAGATCTTCGCGCTCGGGAAGAACGAGTCCATGCCGAAGGTGCGGTACTCGTCCGGCGCGATCAGCACGAACCGCTTGCCGATCTCCTTGTCCCGCATGAGGTCCTTCAGCAGCCGGACGAACGCCATGGTCGTCGCGATGGACTGCTGACCGGAGCCCTTCTTCACGGTCGCGTACGCCTGGTCGCCCGGCAGGGTGAGCGGCTTGGAACGCACGACCCGGGTCGGCACGTACCCGCCCAGCGACTTGCGCCGGTCGTGCATGTACTGGATCTCCTCGGAGTCCCGCCCCGGGTGGTAGTACGGCGGGAGCCCGCCCTCCAGCTCCTTGTCGGGGATCGGCAGGTGCAGCCGGTCCCGGAACCGCTTGAGGTCGTCGACCGTCAGCTTCTTCATCTGGTGGGTGGCGTTGCGGCCCTCGAAGTTCGGGCCCAGCGTCCAGCCCTTGATCGTCTTGGCCAGGATCACCGTCGGCTGGCCCTTGTGCGCGCGGGCCGCCGCGTACGCCGCGTAGATCTTGCGGTGGTCGTGGCCGCCGCGCCCCAGGTGCAGGATCTGGTCGTCGCTCATGTGCGCGACCATCGCGCGCAGCCGGTGGTCGTCGCCGAAGAAGTGCTCGCGGATGTAGGCGCCGGACTCCGTGGCGTAGGTCTGGAACTGGCCGTCCGGGGTCGTGTTCATCTTGTTGACGAGCACGCCGTCGCGGTCCTGCGCGAGCAGCGGGTCCCAGCTGCGGTCCCAGACCAGCTTGATCACGTTCCAGCCGGCGCCCCGGAAGACCGACTCCAGCTCCTGGATGATCTTGCCGTTGCCGCGCACCGGGCCGTCGAGGCGCTGCAGGTTGCAGTTGACCACGAAGGTCAGGTTGTCCAGGCCCTCGCGGGCGGCGATGGTCAGCTGGCCCAGCGACTCCGGCTCGTCCATCTCGCCGTCGCCGAGGAACGCCCACACATGGGACTTCGAGGTGTCCGCGATGCCGCGCGCGTGCAGGTAGCGGTTCATCCGGGCCTGGTAGATCGCGCCGATCGGGCCGAGGCCCATCGACACGGTCGGGAACTCCCAGAAGTCCGGCATCAGCCGCGGGTGCGGGTACGAGGACAGCCCGTACGGCGCCTTCGACTTCTCCTGGCGGAAGCCGTCCAGGTGCCGCTCGCTCAGCCGGTCCAGCAGGAACGCGCGGGCGTAGATGCCCGGCGAGGCGTGGCCCTGGAAGAAGACCTGGTCGCCGCCGTCGCCCTCGTCCTTGCCCCGGAAGAAGTGGTTGAAGCCCACGTCGTACAGGGACGCCGAGGAGGCGAAGGTGGCGATGTGGCCGCCGACGCCGATGCCGGGGCGCTGGGCGCGCGAGACCATCACGGCGGCGTTCCAGCGGGTGGCGTTGAGGATCCTGCGCTCGATCTCCTCGTTGCCCGGGAAGAACGGCTCGTCCTTGGTCGCGATGGTGTTGACGTAGTCCGTGCTGCGCATCTCGGGCACGGCCACGCGCTTCTCGCGGGCCCGCTCGATCAGCCGCAGCATCAGGTAGCGGGCGCGCTCACGGCCCCGCTCGTCGATGGCGGCGTCGAGGGAGTCGAGCCACTCCCGCGTCTCCTCGGGGTCGAAGTCAGGAACCTGACTCGGAAGGCCGCCAATGATGATCGGATTGCGATCGGATCCGGAAGCCACGCTGGTCCTTACCTGTCAGAGGGCTGGGTGAGCTGTTCGAAGCCTTGTTCCACTGGCTTGCGCCGTTCCCCCATCGTGTACCTCACTGCGCCGAACGTCACCTCTACCGAGAAGTAACCGCCATAGGTTCGAATGTCGTACCCATGGATGGTTCCCAAACGCACAAACAGGGCAGATAGGTGTGGTGTGTGTCACCTTGGCCTTGGCGCACGTGCCTGAAGTTGCGGCGACACGGCCGGGATCGTCACCGTTTCGGCGGTCTGAACCGCCGGGTACTTGCGCGATCCGCCCCGCCCGTGTGGACTACGGCCAATGCTTCGCGCACGCGCGTGGCTGAGATATTCCCAAGACATGATCAGGAGGCAACCCGTGAGCGCGACCGCGGACCACGCGGAGGAGCGGACGAACCCTGCCGCCAGGCTGGGGTTCCAGCCCGGGCAGGTGGTCCAGGAGATCGGCTACGACGACGACGTCGACCAGGACCTTCGCGAGGCCATCGAGGAAGCCATCGAGGGCGACCTGATGGACGAGGAATACGACGACGTGGCCGACGCCGTTGTGCTCTGGTTCCGTGACGACGACGGCGACCTGACGGATGCGCTGGTGGATGCCACCACGTACATCGAGGAAGGCGGCGCGATTCTGCTCCTCACGCCGAAGACCGGCCGTGCGGGGTACGTGGAGCCGAGCGACATCTCGGAAGCCGCGACGACCGCCGGTCTGACGGCGTCCAAGAGCGTCAGCGTGGGCAAGGACTGGAGCGGGAGCCGCCTGGCCACGCCGAAGGCCGCCAAGTCGAAGCGGTGACCGTTCCGGTCGTCCGCTGAGAACAGCCGAGCACGGACGGGCTGAGTTCGCTCAGCCCGTCCGTCGTCTTGTGCGGGCCGCTGCGTAAGGTGTCATCGTCCGAACGGCCCACCGAAGGGATGACACGACGATGGCGATCCAGGTCGGCGACAAGGCGCCCGACTTCGAGCTGAAGGACAACCACGGCCGGACCGTGAAGCTGTCGGACTTCCGCGGCGAGAAGAACGTGGTGCTGCTCTTCTACCCGTTCGCCTTCACCGGCGTGTGCACCGGCGAGCTGTGCGAGGTGCGCGACAACCTGCCGCGGTTCGCCGACCGCGACACCCAGGTGCTCGCCGTCTCCAACGACTCCATCCACACCCTGCGCGTCTTCGCCGAGCAGGAGTCCCTGGAGTACCCGCTGCTGAGCGACTTCTGGCCGCACGGCGAGGTCTCCCGCGCCTACGGCGTCTTCGACGAGGACAAGGGCTGCGCGGTGCGCGGCACCTTCGTCATCGACAAGGAGGGCGTGGTCCGCTGGACGGTCGTCAACGGCCTGCCGGACGCCCGTGACCTGAACGAGTACGTCAAGGCCCTCGACACCCTCTGATTCTTCGTCCACAGGGCCTGCGGGGCACGGGAACCCGTCACTAGGATCGACTCGTTTGATCCGTTAGCAACGCACGACGGGGCTCCCCGCCCCAGGACACCAATGGAGGGACTCGTGGGAGTCAGCCTCAGCAAGGGCGGCAACGTATCGCTGACCAAGGAGGCCCCGGGCCTGACCGCGGTCATCGTCGGTCTGGGGTGGGACGTGCGCACCACGACCGGCACGGACTTCGACCTCGACGCCAGCGCACTGCTGCTGAACAACGCCGGCAAGGTCATCAGCGACGGGCACTTCGTCTTCTTCAACAACCTCAAGAGCCCCGACGGCTCGGTGGAGCACACCGGTGACAACCTCACCGGTGAGGGCGAGGGCGACGACGAGCAGATCAAGGTCAACCTCGCCGCTGTCCCGGCCGAGGTCGACAAGATCGTTTTCCCGGTGTCGATCTACGACGCCGAGAACCGCCAGCAGTCCTTCGGCCAGGTCCGCAACGCCTTCATCCGCGTGGTGAACCAGGCCGGCGGCGCCGAGATCGCCCGGTACGACCTCAGTGAGGACGCCTCCACCGAGACCGCCATGGTCTTCGGCGAGCTGTACCGGCACGGCGCCGAGTGGAAGTTCCGCGCCATCGGCCAGGGCTACGCCTCGGGTCTGCGCGGCATCGCGCAGGACTTCGGCGTGAACGTCTGAGCGAGCGGCCCAGCCGTCTGGAAGGTCACCGTCCGGCGTCGCACGGTTTACGTGCGGCGCCGGACGCGCAGGACAGCCAGTGAAGCATCGCCTCGGGGAGGGACCAGCATCATGGGCGTCACGCTCGCCAAGGGGGGCAACGTCTCCCTGTCCAAAGCCGCGCCGAACCTCACGCAGGTGATGATCGGACTCGGCTGGGACGCGCGCTCCACCACCGGAGCGCCCTTCGACCTCGACGCCAGCGCCCTGGTGTGCAGCGGCGGCCGCGTCATGGGCGACGAGTGGTTCGTCTTCTACAACCAGCTCAAGAGCCCCGACGGCTCGGTGGAGCACACCGGCGACAACCTCACCGGCGAGGGCGACGGCGACGACGAGTCGATCCTGGTCGACCTGTCCAAGGTGCCCCCGCAGTGCGACAAGATCGTCTTCCCCGTCTCGATCCATCTGGCCGACGAGCGCGGCCAGACCTTCGGCCAGGTCAGCAACGCCTTCATCCGCGTCGTCAACCAGGCCGACGGCGTCGAGCTGGCCCGGTACGACCTCAGTGAGGACGCCTCCACCGAGACCGCCATGATCTTTGGCGAGGTCTACCGCCACCGGGGAGAATGGAAGTTCCGGGCCGTAGGTCAGGGGTACGCGTCGGGCTTGCGGGGCATCGCCCTAGACTTCGGAGTCAACGTTTCGTAAAGCCGGGTGCGGCGCGGGGGAGACCCGTACACCCCGTACACAAGGGATTGGGTAGCCAGTGGTTCTGAAAACGTTCGGCTGGTCGTTCGCGGTCACCGCGCTCGGCCTCGTCGCAGCGGTCTTCTACGGGGGGTGGACCGCCTTCGGCGTCGTGGCGATCCTTTCCATCCTCGAGATCTCGCTGTCCTTCGACAACGCGGTGGTCAACGCCGGAATCCTCAAGAAGATGAGCCCGTTCTGGCAGAAGATCTTCCTGACGATCGGCATCCTGATCGCCGTCTTCGGCATGCGGCTGGTCTTCCCCGTCGTCATCGTCGCCATCAGCGCCCAGCTCGGGCCGATCGAGGCCGTCGACCTCGCGCTCACCGACAAGGACCGCTACCAGGAACTGGTCACCGACGCCCACCCGGCGATCGCCGCCTTCGGCGGCATGTTCCTGCTGATGATCTTCCTGGACTTCATCTTCGAGGACCGGGACATCAAGTGGCTCGGCTGGCTGGAGCGCCCGCTGGCCAAGCTCGGCAAGGTCGACATGCTGTCGGTCTGCGTCGCGCTGATCGTCCTGCTGATCACGTCGATGACCTTCGCCACCCACGCCCACCTGCACGCCGGGCCCGCCGACAAGGCGGAGACGGTGCTGCTCTCCGGCGTCGCCGGCCTGATCACGTACATGATCGTCGGTGGTCTCTCCGGCTACTTCGAGGACAAGCTGGAGGAAGAGGAGGAGCGCGAGCACGAGATGGAGGAAGAGGCCGAGCGCAGCGGCAAGCAGCGCCCGGCGATCGTCCTCGTCGGCCGCGCCGCGTTCTTCATGTTCCTCTACCTCGAGGTCCTGGACGCCTCCTTCTCCTTCGACGGTGTCATCGGCGCCTTCGCCATCACCAACGACATCGTGATGATGGCCCTCGGCCTCGGCATCGGCGCCATGTACGTCCGGTCGCTGACCGTGTACCTGGTCCGCCAGGGCACCCTCGACGACTACGTCTACCTGGAGCACGGCGCCCACTACGCCATCGGCGCCCTCGCGATCATCCTGCTGGTCACCATCCAGTACGAGATCTCCGAGCTGATCACCGGCGGCATCGGCGTCGTCCTGATCGCCGCCTCCTTCTGGTCCTCCGTCCGCCGCAACAAGGCGCTCGCGGCGGCCGAGGGAAAAGCTGACTCCTCGGGCAAGACCGAGGTGTCGTCCGGGGTGTGACGCCCGCGCGGGTGAGGAACGCTCTGAGCGGGGCGGTCGTCGAGGACGTACGTGTCCTGGGCGGCCGCCCCGTCGTCGTGTGCGACCGGTGGTATCCAGGGTTTACAGGGGGCGGGAATGGGCTTGCTGGACGGGTTCCGGCGTGGGCGGACGGTCGAGTTCGACTCGGGCAACGCGGCCACGAACGCGATCGAGCTGACCAAGCGGCACGGCCAGGTGTCGCTGACCAAGCAGGGCGCGGCCACCGGGCACCTGCGGATCAACCTGGCCTGGCGGATGCGCAGCTCGGACATCGGGGGACCGCAGCGGGAGAGCCTGCTGCGCCATCCCCTCAAGGCGCTGCGGCCGCCGGAGGTGATGGGGCACACCCAGAGCATGGTCAACGTCGACCTGGACCTGGGGTGCCTGTACGAGCTGCAGGACGGGACCAAGGGCGTGGTGCAGCCGCTCGGCGGCTACTTCGGGGACGTCAACGCGCCGCCGTACGTGAAGCTCACCGGCGACGACCGGTTCGGGTCCGGGTCCGGGGAGACGCTGTACGTCAACCTCGACCACCGCGAGGCGATCAAGCGGCTGCTGGTGTTCGTCTACATCTACGACCAGACGCCCGCGTTCGACCGGACGCAGGCGGTGGTCACGCTGTACCCGACCAGCGGGCCGCGGGTGGAGATCCAGCTGGACGAAAGGCAGCCGCAGGCCCGGTCCTGCGCGGTGGTGACGATCGAGAACGTGAAGGGCGAGATGATCGTCCGGCGGGAAGTGAAGTTCGTGTACGGGTTCCAGGCCGAGCTGGACCGGCTCTACGGGTGGGGGCTGCAGTGGGGGCGGGGGCACAAGACCAAGGCCGAGCGGTGAGCGTCCGGCGGCGCCCTCACCGTCCGATGAACTGCGGGCCCTGCGGCGGCATCCGGAACTCGGACGTGGGCTGGGGAGTGCCGTAGGACGGCGGGCTCGTCGGCTGCGGGTAGCCGTAGGCCGGCGGCGCGGCGGGCGGCTGCTGGGTGACCGGGGGCTGCGGGTAGCCGTAGCCGGGCTGCGGGGGGATCGCCTGGGTGGGCTGTTCCGGCGGGAGGGGCTGGGAGACCTCCGCGGACGGCGGCGCCGGGGCCGGCTCCTCCGCGGCCTCCGACTCGTCCACCGAGATGCCGAAGTCCGTGGCCAGGCCCTTCAGGCCGTTCGAATAGCCCTCGCCGAGCGCGCGGAACTTCCAGGTGTCGCCGCGCCGGTACAGCTCGCCGCAGATCAGCGCGGTCTCCTCGCCCGTCTCCGGCTTCACGTCGAAGTACGCCAGCGGCTCCCCGTCCGGCGCGGCGGCGTCGTACAGCAGGATGCGCAGATCCCGTACGCGGTCGAAGGCGACGCCGTCCGCCGAAGCGACGAGGAGAATCTGTCCGACGGCGGGCTCGACACCGGCCAGATCCGTCTGGATCGTATCGGTCAGGCCCTCGGCGGTCCGCTTCTTGCCGAGCCGCCAGACCGTGCCGGAGGGGTGCCGGGGCTGGTTGTAGAAGACGAAGTCCTCGTCGGAGCGCACCCGGCCGTCGGGGCCGAGGAGCAGCGCCGAGGCGTCGACATCCGGGACCCCCTGCCCGGGCGTCCAGCGCAGCACGGCGCGCACCGTCGTGGCTTCGAGCGGGACGTTCGACCCCTTCAGCATGGCGTGCGTCATGCGGTCATCCTGCCTTCTCCGTCCTGGTCACGACAACGCGGGGTCGGGTGGCGCCGAGCCCGCGATGTGGAGACCTGGTTACGTGAAATTCATGCCTGGTGGGAACCCGGGACATGGAGATCTACGTACTATTACCGGCCACCTAACGGCACTTTTCTCGACACACCACCGGCCGATCCGTCGCCACGGGGGAGCTTTATGCGTCATTTCGGGCACCTCGCCCCTGAGGTGCGGCAGCGCCTCTTCCACCGGGAGCCCTGCGAGTTCACCGCCGACTCCCCGGCCCGGCTGCTCGCCGCCGCCCTCGGCGCCACGCTGTACAGCCCGGCCACCCGGCCCCGGCTCGCCGACGACATCCTCAAACAGGCCGGACGGGGCGTGGTGTCGATGGTGCTGTGCCTGGAGGACTCGATCGACGACGCGGACGTCGGCGCGGGCGAGGAGAACCTGGTCCGCCAGTTCGCCGACCTCGCCGGCCGCTCCGGCGCCGCCGAGCCGCCGCTGCTGTTCATCCGCGTCCGCACCCCCGAGCAGATACCCGACCTGGTGCGCCGGCTCGGCCCGGCCGTGCGGCTGCTGTCCGGTTTCGTGCTGCCCAAGTTCACCGAGGAACGCGGCATCCCGTTCCTGGAGGCCCTGGCCACCGCCGAGGCGGCGAGCGGGCGGCGGCTGTTCGCCATGCCCGTGCTGGAGTCGCCGGAGCTGCTGTACCGCGAGTCGCGCGTGGAAACCCTGGAGGGCATCTCCCGGGCCGTCGACAAGTACCGCGAGCGCGTCCTGGCGCTGCGCCTCGGCGTCACCGACTTCTGCTCGTCGTACGGCCTGCGCCGGGCCCCCGACATGACGGCGTACGACGTGCAGATCGTCGCCTCGGTGATCGCCGACGTGGTGAACATGCTCGCCCGCGCCGACGGCACCGGGTTCACCGTGACCGGGCCCGTGTGGGAGTACTTCCGGGTCCAGGAGCGCATGTTCAAGCCACAGTTGCGCCGCAGCCCCTTCCTGGAGGGGCAGGCGGAGGAACTGCGCGAGAGACTGATCGAGCACGCCATGGACGGGCTGCTGCGGGAGATCTCGCTCGACCAGGCCAACGGCCTGCTCGGCAAGACCTGCATCCACCCCTCCCACGTGCTGCCCGTGCACGCGCTGTCCGTGGTCAGTCACGAGGAGTTCAGCGACGCCCAGGACATCCTGCGGCCGGAACGCGGCGGCGGGGGTGTCCTCAGGTCGGCGTACACGAACAAGATGAACGAGGTGAAGCCGCACCGCGCGTGGGCCGAGCGGACCCTGCTGCGCGCCGAGGTCTTCGGCGTGGCGCACGAGGACGTCGGCTTCGTGGAACTGCTGGCCGCGGGCATACCGACCTGAACCGGCCACCATTTGGCCTCCTCAAGCCTCTATTCAAGGGACGCATGAACAAGGCAGTGAACGACGGGGTCTGGTCCGGCAGCTGGGTCGCCCAGCGGCTGGGCCTCGAACTCATGGGCGACGACCGGCTGACCGACCTGCTGGGACTCGCGCTGCGCCGCAACCCCAAGCGGGCGCACCTGCTGGTGTCGAACGTGCTCGGCAAGCACGTGCCCCAGTCACCGTCCGTGGTCTACGGCCACGGTCTCGCCCTCGGCCGCCGGGTCCGCGCCCTGCTGGGCGACGACGCGGCCCACCGGGCGGTCGTCCTCGGCTACGCGGAGACCGCGACCGGCCTCGGCCACTCCGTCGCCGACGGCCTGGCCCTCGCCCCCTGCCTGCACTCCACCCGCCGCCCCGTGGCCGGCCTCACCCCGGCGGGCGGCTTCGAGGAGTCCCACTCCCACGCCACCAGCCACCTCCTGCTCCCCGAGGACCCGGCCCTGCTCGCGGGCTCCGGCCCCCTCGTCCTCGTCGACGACGAGTTCTCCACCGGCAACACGGTCCTCAACACCATCCGCGACCTGCACGCCCGCCACCCGCGCGAGCACTACGTCGTGGTCGCCCTCGTCGACATGCGCTCGGCGGCCGACGCCGGGCGCCTGGAGGCGTTCGCCGGGGAGATCGGTGCCCGGATAGACCTGGTGACGACGGCCTCGGGCACCGTGCAGCTGCCCGAGGGGGTGCTGGAGAAGGGGCAGGCCCTGGTCGCCGAGTACGACCCCGAGCCAGGGGCGCGACCGGCCCCCGCCGGCCCGCGGACACCCGACGGCCGTGTCACCCGAGTCGATCTGCGATGGCCCACCGGCCTTCCCGACGGCGGCCGCCACGGCTTCACCCCCGAACACCGCACCCGCCTGGAGGCCGCCCTCCCCGCGATGGCGGCCCGACTCGCCGACGCCCTGCCCGCCGGTGCCCGCCGGGTGCTGGTGCTCGGCTCCGAAGAGCTGATGTACGCGCCGCTCCGGCTCGCCCACGAGCTGGAACGACTCCTGCCGGGGGTGGGGATACGCTTCTCCACCACCACCCGCTCGCCCGTCCTCGCCGTCGACGATCCGGGGTACGCGATCCGCACCCGCCTGGTCTTCCCCGCCCACGACGACCCGGCCGACGGCCCCGGCGACCGCTACGCCTACAACGTCGCGGGCGCCGGCTTCGACGCCGTCGTCGCCGTCGTCGACTCGGCCGCCGACACCCCCGCGCTGCACGCCCCCGACGGCCTGCTCGCCCGGCTCGCCGAGCACATCCCGCACGTCCTGCTGACGGTCCTCCCGTCGTACGTCCCCGGGGCCGCGACGGCCCCCGAAAGGCCCGCCATGCTGCCCGAGCCCCTCCGCGGCCCCGCCTTCTCCTCGTACCCGCCCGACGAGGTCGGCTGGCTGCTCCAGGACCTGTCGGACGTCACGCTGGAGGCGCCGACCGAGGAGCGGGAGGAGGCCATCCAGCGCGGCGGCGCCCACTACGCCGAGTCGCTGCCGGTGGAGTACCAGCCCAGCGAGGACTACCAGCGGTTGTTCCACTCCGCGCTGGACGACTCGGCCGCCCGGATCGCCACGGCCGTCGGCGTGGTCACCGAGACCGTGCTCGCCGAGCGGTCCCCGCGCCCGGTCCTCGTCTCGCTGGCCCGCGCCGGCACCCCCGTCGGCATCCTGATGCGCCGCTGGGCGCAGCACCGCCACGGCCTCGACCTGCCGCACTACGCGGTCTCCATCGTGCGCGGCCGCGGCATCGACGCCAACGCGCTGCGCTGGCTGGCCGCCCACCACGACCCGTCCGACGTCGTGTTCGTCGACGGCTGGACCGGCAAGGGCGCGATCACCCGGGAACTCGCGGCGGCCCTCCAGGAATTCGAGAAGGCGGAGGGCGTCACCGGCTTCGACCCGGAGATCGCGGTGCTCGCCGACCCGGGCTCGTGCGTGCGCACCTACGGCACCCGCGAGGACTTCCTGATCCCCTCCGCCTGCCTCAACTCCACGGTCTCCGGGCTGATCTCCCGCACCGTGCTGCGCGCCGACCTGGTCGGCCCGCACGACTACCACGGCGCCAAGTTCTACCGCGAACTCGCCGGCGCGGACGTCTCCGCCGCCTTCCTCGACGCGGTCTCCGCCCGCTTCGCCGAGGCCGGCGACACGGTGGACGCGCAGGTCAAGGAGTTGCTCGCCGCCGACCGCACCCCCACCTGGGAGGGCTGGGCCGCGGTGGAGCGGATCAGCGAGGAGTACGGCATCCACGACGTCAACCTGGTCAAGCCGGGCGTCGGCGAGACCACGCGCGTGCTGCTGCGCCGCGTACCGTGGAAGATCCTCGCGCGGGCGGGGGCCGGCGCGGACCTGGACCACGTGCGGCTGCTGGCCGAGCAGCGCGGGGTGCCGGTCGAGGAGGTCGCCGAGCTGTTCTACACCTGCGTGGGGCTGATCCATCCCCGGTTCACACGCGGCGCGACGGGCGCCGACGGAAAGGCGGTGGCCGTCTGATGCCGGTGCTCGTGGCGAGCGACCTGGACCGCACGTTGATCTACTCGGCGGCGGCCCTGTCGCTGACCATGCCGGACGCGCGGGCCCCCCGGCTGCTGTGCGTCGAGGTGCACGAGAGCAAACCGCTGTCGTACCTGACCGAGACCGCGGCGGGGCTGCTCGGCGACCTCGGGGACGCGGCGGTGTTCGTCCCGGCCACGACCCGGACCCGCAAGCAGTACCAGCGCATCAGCCTGCCGGGCCCGCCGCCCGCCTACGCCATCTGCGCCAACGGCGGCCATCTGCTGGTGG
Source organism: Streptomyces sp. JB150 (assembly GCF_011193355.1). GTDB lineage: Bacteria > Actinomycetota > Actinomycetes > Streptomycetales > Streptomycetaceae > Streptomyces. Next base: position 2,155,922 of record NZ_CP049780.1, on the reverse strand, counting down.
ACGGTGTCTCCGACCCCGCCTGGCACGCCCGGGTGAGGGCGCGGCTCGCCGACGAGTGCGCCTCGCTGGACGAGGTGCGGGCCCATCTGCTGGCCACGGCCGACCCGGCGTGGGTGCGCAAGCACCGGGTCGCCGAGGACCTGTTCGCCTACCTCGTCGTCGAACGGGAGCTGCTGCCCGAGGAGTGGGTGAAGGAGCTGGCCGTCTGGGCGGAGAACCGCGGCTGGACGGTCTCCCTGCAGGGCCGCAAGATCTACGCCGTGCCGAAGCCGCTCACCAAGAGCGCGGCGTTGCACGAGGTCGCCCGCCGCACCGGCGCCGAGCTGACGCTGGCCGCGGGCGACTCGCTGCTCGACGCCGACCTGCTCCTCGCCGCGGACCGCGCCTGGCGCCCGGGCCACGGCGAACTGGCGGACACCGACTGGACGGCCCCCACGGTCACGGCCCTGCCGGAACGGGGGGTACTGGCGGGCGAGCGCATCCTGCGAGAACTCCTGAGAGCGACCCGGACCGCGACCCTTTAGGGGCGCGGGGAACTGCGCGACCGGCCACGACGGGCCCGTGGGCGGCGACGGGCTCGTGGGCGGCGACGGGCCCGCGGACGGCGACGCGCTCGTGGGCGGCGACGGGCCTGCGGGCGGCGACGGCCCGCAGAAGGCGACGCACCTGCGGACGGCGACGGGCCCGCGGGCGCGTGGCGTGCTATCCGCAGCAGCCGCCGCCCGGGCCGCTTGCCGCGCGGGGCGCGGCGGCCGGGGTGGACGCGGTCCCGTTTACCGGGGGACGCTCTAGGGGCGCGGGGAACTGCGCGACCAGCCGCGACGGGCCCGCGGACGGCGACGGGCCCGTGGCGTGCTATCCGCAGCAGCCGCCCCCGCAGCAGCCGCCACCCCCGCCGCCTGTCGCGCGGGGCGCGGCGGCCGGGGCGGACGCGGTTCCGCCCACCGCCACCGTCGACAGCAGCTTCACCGTGTCGTCATGCCCGGCAGGGCACGCCGCGGGCTTCGCGGACTCCGCCATCGGACGGCTCAGTTCGAATGTGTCGCCGCAGGTCCGGCACCGGTACTCATAGCGTGGCATGCGCCCAGGTTAACGGTCGGCCTCCGGCGGACGCAGCGCCTTAGGGCGCTGTTCGGCGCGCTGGACGCGGTCCTCGTCGACCTCCCGGGCCAGCTCCGGATGGCGGGCGCGGAAGTACGGGTTGTCCGCGGGCAGGGCCGAGCCGACCCGCCCGTACATCCCGAAGGTCATCAGCACGACGCCGTAGACGAAGCTGAACAGCACGTTCTGGATGCGGAACGCGAGGAAGTTGTACTCGGTGTTGAGCAGGCCCAGATTCAGGAAGCCGCTGAGGACGAAGGCCACGCCGACGATCATGTTGAGCGTCGAGGCGAAGTTGCCGCCGATGACCATGCCGACGAACAGCAGCAGCCCCACGCAGATCGACAGCACGCTGAGCGCGCCGTTGGTGTTGAGCCCGACGACCTGGTCCCCGCGCGTGTCGAAGAACCCCACCCTGCCGATCAGGCCGAGGATGCCGAACGCGATCAGCACCAGGCCCATCAGGCCCGCGCCGATCCGGTAGACCCGGTTCAGCCGGTGGTCGACAGGCAGATGATCGTTGAAGCTGATCCGGCCCCGCGATCCCCTGTGCACTGCGTGTGTGGCCATATCCGCCTCCCTCGGGCGTCAGCGGGCGGCACGTTCATCCCTTTCGTTCACCAATATCCGCCTCCGCCGGATGCGGCGCCACCACAACGGACCAGGGCTGCCAGGGCTGCCAGGACTGCCAGGACTGCCGGGCCCGCCGGGCCCGCCGGGCCGTCGGGGGCGCGAGGTCAGTGGCCGGTGCTCGCCGCGCGCTCCTCGCGGATGAGGGCGACCACCCGCGCCACCGTCTGCCGCACCGCCTCCGTCTCCCCGAGGAAGTGCCAGTAGTCGGGGTGACGCCCGTCCAGGCCGGCGACGGCGCGCTCCAGGCGGGCCACGGAGTCGTCCAGCGGGCGGGCGTGGCGCGGGTCGGGGGTGTGGCGGCCGGCCATGGCGAGCCGCTGGGCGTCCCGGATGGCGAACCGGGTCCGGTCGATCTCGGCCTGCGGGTCCTTCTGCACGGCGTTCAGCCGCCGCAGCCGGTCCCCGGCGGCGGAGACGGCCTCGTCGGTGGAGTTCAGCAGCGCCCGTGCCGTCGACAGCAGCGCGGTGGCGTCCGGCCAGCGCTGGGCGTCGCGCGCGGCCTGCGCCTCGCGGAGCTTGGCCTCGGCCTGGCGGAGGGTCTGTGCCGCCTGCTCGGGGACCCGCTGGAGGTCCTGCCAGCAGGCCAGCGTGAAGCGTCGGCGCAGCTCGCTGAGGATCGGTTCCACCTGCCCGGCGCGGGTGGCCAGGGCCTCGGCGCGGGTGCGCAGGGACACCAGCCGGTGGTCGATCTCGGCGGCCCGCTCCGGCAGCCGTTCGGCCTGCGTGCGGATCGTCTCGGCCTCGCGGGCGACCCGCTCGGCGCGCTCCAGGGTCTGCGGGACGCCGTGCTGTCCGGCGCCCTGGTTGAGCTTGGTCAGCTCGGGCGCGAGCGCGGCGAGCCGGGCGGCGAGGTCGTCGGCCTTCAGCCCCGAGCCCCGGACGGTGTCCAGCGCGTCGGAGGCGGCGAGCAGGGCCTGGCGGGCCCGCTCGACGGCCGGGGCGAGCCGAGCCAGCTGGGTCTCGGCCTTGCCGAGCAGCGGACCGAGTCCCTCCGCGAACCGGTCGAGGTCCCTCTTGACCAGCGTCAGCTCGTCCTTGGCGGCGGTCAGCTCCGTGCGGGCCCGGGCGGCGGCCGAGGCCTCCAGGTCGTCGCGGTCGAGGTCGTGGGCGTCGACCGCCTGGATGTACCGGTGGCTGGCCTCGTCGATGCGCCGGCCCAGCTCCGCGAAGCCGGCGCCGGCCCGGCGGGCGGCGGGGGAGTCATCGACGGCGGCGATGGTCTCGATGGAGATCCGCAGGTCCCGCTGGGCGGTGTCCAGCTCGTAGAAGGCCTCGGCGGCGGCGTCCTTCGCGGCCTGCGCCTCGGCCCGCTGGCTCTCCGCCCGCCCGCCGAACCACCGCCGGGTGCCGCCCCCGGTGAAGGCACCGGGCAGCACGAGCGCGGCGACGAGCGGCAGGGCGATCAGGGCGAGGGTGTCGCGGGCGGCGGCGGACCGCGGGGCTCGCGGCCGGGTGGCGCGATGGCGCCCGCGCGGCATCGACGGCGAGTACGGCTGCTGCGGTGTCGCCGTCACATCCCTCTCCCGTGCTGTCATCCGCCCTGCCCGGTGTCATTCTCCCACCGGTTGAGGACGAACACACGGGCCCGTCAGTTCGCCGTACGGACCGTGACGTTGCCGTCGCCGGTGCGGGCGGAGACCACGTGGCCGCTGGAGTCGTCGCGCGGGACCGACACGTCGACCGAGCCGTCGCCGGTCTCGGTGGCCACCCGGTAGGCGGCCCGGGGCAGGTCGATGCTGACGGAGCCGTCGCCGCTGCGGGTCTCCACCAGGTCCGGTATCGCGCCCAGTTCGAGCCGCACCGAGCCGTCGCCGGTGCGGGCGCGGACCTCGCGGGAGTCGACGTCCGCGTGGATGGAGCCGTCCTCGGTGTGCACCCGCAGCGGTCCGCCGGCGTCCTCGACGCGGACCGAGCCGTCGCCGGTGCGCAGGTCGAGCGGGCCGGTGGCGCCGGTGACCCGGACCGATCCGTCGGCCGTACGGATGCTCAGCGCGTCCGCGAACCCGGCGGCGCGGACGCTGCCGTCGCCGTTCTCCACCTTCACCCGGACGCCGCGCGGGACCTCGACGCGGTGCTTGGAGGAGCAGTCGGAGATGAACCCGGAGCAGTCCTCCCGCAGCACCAGCCGGTTTCCGTCGCGCAGCTCCCAGGTGGGCTTCGGGTCGCCGCCCGCCACCACCGAGCCGTCGAACCAGCGGGTGACCTCGATCCGGCCCCCGGCGTGCTCGTCGGAGGCGACGATCTCCAGGGCGGAGTCCTCCGCGTCCACGGTCAGGGTGGTGCCCTCCAGCGCGAAGGAGCGCGTCTCGGGGTCCTGGTCGTCGCGGGCCGAGGAACAGGCACCGAGCCCCGCGACGAGCAGTGCGACGGCACCGGCGACGAGGGCCGCGCGAACGGGAACGGAACGGGCCATGACGGTCTCCCCCTGGGTCGGGCCGCGGCGGGACGCCCTTGCGGCTGCGATGTGCTTCGACCGTACGGATCCGCCGCCCGCCGCGGCATCCGGGACGCTCCCTGAACCGGGGTGGGGATAACCCCCGGAGATCCCCGATGCCCGCCCCTGAGCCCCGGCCGTCCCCTCCGTCCCCAGGTTTGCGGGGCAGTGCCCCGGGCAAGGTAGGCTGTCGACTCGTTCGCGGGTGCGTAGCTCAGGGGTAGAGCGCCTGCCTTACAAGCAGGATGTCGGCGGTTCGAAACCGTCCGCGCCCACCGCACGAAGACCCCGGCCGCGTCATCGGCCGGGGTCTTCGCCGTTCCGTGCCGTTCCGTGCCGCTCCCGGCGCCGTGCAGGGCGGTTCCGGGCTGTCCGTGGGGGCTGCTCCGGCCGCTCCGGCCGTTCCGGCGCCCGCCGGCTCAGCTCGGGCGGGAGTCCGCCGCGTCCTCCGGGCCCTCCGGGGTCTCGTGGGCGTGTTTCAGCTGGGAGCGCGCTTCGACGCGGTCGGAGCCGGAGAGTTCGGACCAGTAGCGGTGGGTGCTGACGAAGACCGCGAGTTCGTGCTCGCGGCGGCGCAGTTTCTCCACCTCGGCCTGCTCGTCGGCCGACCAGCCGGGGGAGGCGGGGCGCTCCACCTTGCGCCAGCCGCCGTCGTCGCTGAAGCCGTCCAGAGGCTCGACCGACCAGGGGAGCCGCTTCAGCAGGGCCGACAGTTCGGCCCGGACCTGATGCAGCTCCTCCTGACCGGCGCGGAGGTCGCTGGGGAAGTCATAGGTCGTAGCCACGAGCCAATGCTACGCCTGTTCGATTTTGGGTCGCGAGTGACTTCGCTCGTTCGGGGGAGCAATGGCGGCGGTGCGCGTCGGAGGCTGCACAGAATCGGGGCACATCCCTCATTTTCCGACAGAGGAGAGAGAACGTGCGCACTATCCCGAGGATCGCCGTGACCGTCGTCGCCGGTGCCGCCCTGGCCCTCGGCGGGGCCGCCACCGCCACCGCCGGCACCTCCGACGGCGGCAAGGGCGGCAAGGGCGGCGACGGCATCTGCGGCACCAGCGGCGCCTGCGCCTACGGCGTGGCCGTCGGCTCGCCCGGCGTCCTGTCCGGCAACGTCATCCAGATCCCGGTGGACCTGGACCTGAACGTCTGCGGCAACTCCATCAACGTCATCGGGCTGGGCAACCCCGCGACGGGCAACTACTGCTCCAACGGCTGACGCCCACGCCTGGAAGGACCCGGCTCTCGAGCGGAACGAGCCGGGTCCTTGTCAGTGCCGGCGCCTACCGTGGCGGTATGGACGGTGACGTGCGGCTGGTGCCGTGGGGGGAAGACGACTTCTGGCTGTTGCGCAGGACCAACAGTCCCGAGATGACCGAGCATCTGGGCGGACCGGAGAGCGAGGAGCTGCTCGCCGGCCGGCACCGGCGGTATGCCGGGCTGAGCGTGGGGCGGATGTACCGGGTGGTGCTCGCGGAGGGGGAGGAGACCGTCGGCTCGATCGGATTCTGGGAGCGCGAGTGGCGGGGCGGGACGGTGTGGGAGACCGGCTGGGCGGTGCTGCCCGAGTTCCAGGGACGCGGGCTGGCCGCGCGGGCGGCGCGCGCCGTCGTCGGGGAGGCACGGGCCGCCGGGCGGCACAGATGGCTGCACGCCTTTCCCGCGACGACGCACCCGGCGTCCAACAAGGTGTGCGAGCGGGCCGGATTCACCCTGCTCGGACCCGTCGACTTCGAATACCCGAAAGGGCACTGGATCAGATGCAACGACTGGCGGTCCGAGCTGAGCGGTGCGGCGGGGAGCGGGCGCGAGGCGGGGTGAGAGAGGGGGACGGGGGAGACCGGGGCCGCCGGGTGCCTCAGTGGCCGGCGTCGCGCAGGGCCCGTACCAGCTTCTCCGTGACCGGTACGGGAATGCCGTGCCGCTGTGCCGCGCGCAGCAACGCCCCGCCGATCGCGTCCAGTTCCAGCGGGCGGCCGGCTTCCGCGTCGCGCTGCATGGAGGACTTGGTGGCCGGCGGGAAGGCGTCGTAGCGGGCCAGGGCCTGGGCCGGGTCGCCCGGTCCGCCGCAGGCGGCGCTCACTGCGGCGGTCTCCTCGACCAGCGCCGTCAGCTCCTCGCGGTGCCGGGTGCGGACCTCGCCGAGCGGGACCGCGTACCGGGTGGTGAGCAGGGCGAAGGGCGCCAGGAACGACATCTTGGCCCACAGCGTCGCCGCCTCGTCGTCCCGTACGCGGGTGGCGGGGCCGGCCGCCGTGAGCACCGCCGCGAGGGCGTCGAGGCGGGCGCGCGGGACCGCGTCGCCGGTCAGGTCGATCTCGGCGAACGGGCTGCCGTGCTCGATCTCGCCGGGCGCGACGCGGGTCGACTCCACGCGGATCACGGCCGGCGCGACCCGGTCGGGGCGGTGGCGGTCGCAGAGCAGGGAAGGGTGCTCCACGCCGTTGAGGAAGGGGACGAGCAGGGTGTCGCCGAGGACGTCCGGGTCCGCCGGGAGGCGGGTGAGGGCGGCGTCCAGGGCGGTGTGCTTGACGGTGATCAGGCAGGCGTCGACCGGTTCGCGCAGCGCGGTGCCGGCCTCGACGCGGGCGGTGAAGTCGCCGAAGCGGGCGCTGCGCACGCGGAGGCCGCCGGTGCTCAGCGCGCGGGCGGTGTCCTCGCCGGACAGGCAGATCACGCGGTGGCCGGCGCGGGACAGCAGGGCGGCGAGCAGGCCGCCCACGCCGCCGGGGCCGAGCACGGCGAAGGTGTGTGCCACGAGTGGCTCCTCTCGTTGGTCGGCCCCGGAACCGGTGGCCGCCTCGGTGGTGATCATGGCAGAGGGTGCGGGTGCGGACAGCCGTGTTGCGGAAGGCGGGACGGGCCCGCCGGGGGAGGAGGACACTGGAGCCATGTGCCGGAGTATCAAGACGCTTCGTCCGCCCGTGTTGCCCGAGGAGGCGACGGAGGAGGACATCAGGGCCGCCGCGTTGCAGTACGTGCGGAAGGTGTCCGGCTTCCGGGCGCCGGCCGCCCACAACCAGGAGGTCTTCGACCACGCCGTCGAGGCCATCGCCGAGGCCACGGCCGAGCTGCTGTCCGGACTGGAGGTACGCGGCCGCCCCGCCCGCAGCGTGGGCTAGCCGGTCCGGGGTGCGGTGGCCTGCCTGCGGCGCGGGTTGCCTGCGGCGCGGACCTGCTGTCCGAGGCGCTGGTCGGCCGTCCGTGGCGCGGGCCGGCCGTCTGGGGCGCGGTGCCTTGTCTGCGGTATGGGGCGGTCGTCGGGGCACGGACCGTCTGCCTGCGGCACGGACCGGCCGCCCCAGGCGCGGGCCGGTGCGGACGCGCCCGCGTACGCGCTACGTCCGTCGCACCAGATACGTCGCCGCCGCTCCGGCCGCGAGCAGTGCCAGTGCGGAGACGCCCGTGGCCAGCCAGGTGGCGCCGAGCCAGTGGGCGCCGAAGTAGCCGAGGGCGACGCTGTAGGTGGCCCAGGACAGGCCGGCGAGGGCGGACCAGGGGAGGAAGTCGCGGGCGCGGCGGCGGGCGGCGCCGGCGCCGAGGGAGACGACGGAGCGGCCGGCGGGCGCGAAGCGGGCCAGGACGACGAGGGCGCCGCCCCCGCGGGCCAGCGCCGTGCCGAGACGTTCCTGCGCGAGGCTCAGGCGGGGTGAGCGGGCGAGGGCGCGGTCCAGCCGGTCGCCGCCGCGCCAGGCGAGGCGGTAGGCGACGAGGTCGCCGGCGACGGACGCGGTCGTGGCGCAGAGCGTCAGCACGAGGATGTCGGGCACGTCGTGCGGGACCTCGCCGGTCGCCGCGCCGGTGCCCGCCGCGGCCGCGGTGGCCGCCATGATGACCAGCACCCCGCTGGGCAATACCGGCAGAAACACATCAAAAAGAACCGATACGGCCACCACCGCGTAGACCCATGGGCTGCCGGTCAGCGACCCCACACTCTCCAGCACCGTTACTCCCCGTTGTCCCCCGTAAGCCCCACGAGCGTACGGGAGCGGCCCCGGAGTGCGGTGTCCGGGGCCGACGAGGTGCGCGGCGCTCCTCCGCGGGTGCGTGCCCGTCAGGGCGTCAGGCCGCGACCGCGGGCTTGCGTTCCGCGGACTCGGTCCCGGTCTGCGTCCGCGCGGAACGCCTGGTGATCAGCCGGTCCAGGCCGAACGCGCCGGAGCCGGTGAAGACCAGCAGGAAGAAGGACCAGCAGAACATCGCGGCGGCCTCCCCGCTGTTCTGCAGCGGCCACAGGGCCATGGGCTGGTGGACGTCGAAGTAGGCGTACGCCATCGAGCCGGAGGCGATGAACGCGGCCGCGCGGGTGCCGAGGCCGAGTATCACCAGCCCGCCCGCGACGAGCTGGATGACGGCCGCGTACCAGCCGGGCCAGGTGCCGGCGGGGATGGTGCCGCCGTCACCGCCCGAGGCGCCGCCGAGGACGCCGAACAGGGAGGCGGCGCCGTGGCAGGCGAAGAGCAGGCCGATGACGATGCGGAACAGGCCGATCACATAGGGCTGCGCGCGGTCGAGGCGTGCGGTCATGTGGGGGCTCCTTCGGTCGGGCGGGTCGCGCGGACCCGTCGGGGACAGAACCGAGTGGAGCCCTCACGTTAGGAGCGCCTAATCAATGCTTGCAAGTTCAACATTTAGCCATTGCTTAACTTCCGTTTCCCCCTCCGCAGCCGTCCCGCCCGCCGCCTCCTCCTCGCCGTCGTCCTCCCCGTCGTCCGCCCTGTCCTGCGCCGCCCGGCGCAGCACCGCCCGCGCCACCGCGTCCGCGTCCGCCAGCGTCACCGAGTCCACCCCGGGCCGCGCGCCGGCCGCGGTGACCCAGTGCACCCCTTCCGTGGGCACGCCGAACGCGAACCGGCGCGCGTGTGGGCGCCCCTGACGGTCGATCACGAAGTAGGGGCGCGGGGTCACGTCCAGTCCCCCGGTCTCGTACCCGTCGACGGTGTGCGGGCGCGCCTGGCCGGTGGCCAGCAGCCCGGCCAGCAGCTCGTCGGCCGTGCGGCGTACGTCCGGCTCCGGCAGCCGGGCCTCGATCAGCGTCGTCACCCGCACTTCCGACCCGGGCACGACGGGCGAGCGGGCCACCCACGCGCCGTCCGCGCACCGCACGTCCAGCCGCGGCCCCACCACCTCGACCACGCCCGCGGCGATGAGCGCGGCCAGTTCCTCGACGCGCCGGCGCGGTGGGCCGATGGAGAGGAAGGCGTTGAGCGGGGTGTACCAGCGGTCGAGGTGGTCCCGGCGGGACGCGCCGGTCAGGCCCGCGTGGTCCACGATCAGCCGGATCTCGTTGCGCAGATCGCGCAACACGTCGAGCGCCGCCTTCAGCGGCCCGCGGACGTTGCCCCGCGCGGCCTGCGCGGCGTCCTCCCGCAGATGGTCCAGCAGCCACGCCCGCCACTGCCCCGGATTGGTGAACTCCCGCTCTCCGTAGGGCCGGGCCAGCCGCTCCCAGGACCAGCGCTCGTCCTCCGGCACGCCCCACTCGTCCAGCAGCCGCGCCTCTTCCGGGTCCCCGTGCGGCACGGCGAGGAAGCGGTCGGTGAAGTCCGGGACGGCGAGGGTCGATCGGGCGGGATCCGGCCCGGGGGATGCCGCGTCGGCGGTCTCCCGGTCCCGCAGCAGCGCCGCGTAGTAGACGGTCTCCACCTCCTTCGCCACCAGCGGCCATATCTCCGCGAGGAAGTCCGGCGCGTCGCCCGAGTCCGCGCGCTTGCGGAAGCCCGAGACGACCTCCGGCGTGAGCACCAGCGGGAGGTGCCGGCCGTACGGGCCCTTGGCGTTGTCGCCGCGCGCCTGGTACGGGACGCCGCGCCGGGACCCGGCGTACAGCCGTGGCTCGCGGCCGGAGGGGACGTAGCGCAGTGCCCGTCCCTCACGCCCCTCCTGCCCCTGCCGCTCCTCCCGTACGAAGCGGCCGCCGCGGCCGGTCGTCAACAGGGCCAGGTGGTCGAAGAAGTTGAGGCCGAGGCCGCGCAGCAGGACCGGCTCGCCGGGAGCCACGCCGGTCAGGTCGACGTCGGCCGGGTTGGCGGGCGGCACATGGCGCAGACCGTGCGCGGCGGCGTACGACGCGAGGCGGCGCTGCTCCGGGTCGGCGGTGGCCGAAAGATGACCCTGCGCGAGGACGACGGCGGTGAGGCCGGTCAGGACGCGGCCGTCGTCCAGGGTGAGGGTCTGGCGGCCGTCGGGGGCGTCCGTCAGGGCGACCGCGCGGGCCGCGTGGGTCTCGACCCGCACCCCGGGCGGGGCCGCGCGCACGACCTCGGCGAACACCCACTCCAGATAGCGGCCGTAGTGGGCGCGTGTCGGGTAGTCGTCGGGGCCGAGGTCGCCGCCGGCCCACTCGTACAGGCTCGGTCCCGGACGGATCGGGCCGGAGCAGTCCACGCTGTCGTCGGTGAAGAGGGTCACCTGCGAGGCGACCGTGTTCATCAGCAGCTCGGGGGACTGGGTGGTGCGCCAGACCCGGCCGGGTCCGGGCGGCGCCGGGTCGACGACGTGCACCGTGAGCCGGGTGCCGGGCGGAAGGAGGGACGGGGCGGAGGCGCAGAGGCGTTCGAGGACGCTGGTGCCGCGCGGACCGGCACCGACAAGGGCGACGGAGAGCGGAGCGGTGGGGGCGCTGTTCTCCGTGTTCGCTATAGACAAAGGGGGGACTCCCGGGCGAGTGGGGCGCGTTGGAGCATGAGGTCCGCCGAAGCGGACGACCTGCCGAGACGGACGGCCCGCCGAAGCGGAAGGGCCGCCGAAGCGGACGGTCCGCCTCATCATGCCGTCGGCCGCCACTCAAGCCAACGCGCGTCCCGAGAGATCCCGGAGGTCCCAGAGGTACCAGAGATCCCAGAGGTCCCGGATACCCGGGAGATCCCGAAGGCCTGGGGAGTCCCGGAGATCCCGGACGTACCGAACAGCCCGCACATGCCGAAGTCCCGAAAAGCCCCAAGGCCCCTGACCCCCGTACAGGACTCATGGACCGGTCAGCACCGACTCCTCCACCGTGATCAGCCGGGCCCCGTCCGGATCGCCCCGCCCGCCCCGCCCGCTCGCCCGTGCCTGTTCCAGCCGCAGCCGCGCCGAACGCCCGTGCAGCGTCAGCGTCATGAGCTGGTTGCCGAACCAAGGGCCGCCCGTGCGCCGCCAGTCCACCGGCGGACGCGGGAGCCGCCCGTGCCCGGCGAGCCGGCGTCCCACGAACCGCGCGGCGCCGCCCCAGCCGAGCCGGAGGCCGAGGCGCATGGACAGGGGCACGGAGTTGTGGACGGGGGAGCAGGTCAGCTGCAGCACCCGGGCGTCGGGGCCGCGGCCGTCCGGCCAGGAGGGCTCGGCGACATAGGCGTGGTGGACGTCGCCCGACAGCACGGAGACCGTGGCCGGGGCGCCGGGCCCGGAGCCCGCCTCGGCGAGCAGTCCGGCCAGGTCGGCGAAGGACTCCGGGAAGGCGGCCCAGTGCTCCAGGTCGGCGGCCCGGCGCAGCCGTTCCCCGAACCGCGCCCAGCGCGGGCCCTTCTCGCCCCGGCACAGGGCCGCGCTCCACCGCTCGGTGTCGTGCATCAGATGCGGCAGCAGCCAGGGCAGCGAGCTGCCGACGAGGAGGTGGTCGCAGGAGCCCGGGTCGGCGAGGGCCTGCTCGCGCAGCCAGGCGGCCTCGCCCGGGTCGAGCATCGCGCGGGCGTCCTCGTCGAGGACGCGGGCCGCGCGGCTGTCGGCCATCAGCAGCCGGACCCGGCCGAAGTCGCGCCGGTAGCTCCAGCGCACGGAGGCCGGGTCGGCGTCGGCCCGGGCGGCGAACTCGCGCAGCACGGCGGTGGCGTCGGGGGTGGCCCGGACGGCGGCGTACAGGGTGTTCTCCGCCAGCTCCGCCGGGGCCAGGTTGCCGAGGTGCTGGTACACCCAGTACGACATCAGCCCGCTCAGGATGCGCTCGCGCCACCAGGAGGTGGCCCGCATGTCGGCGAGCCAGGCGGCGGAGGTGTTCCAGTCGTCGATGACGTCGTGGTCGTCGAAGATCATGCAGCTGGGGACGGTGGAGAGCAGCCAGCGCACCGCGGGGTCGCTCCAGGACTCGTCGTAGAGCTGGGTGTACTCCTCGTAGTCCGCGACCTGCGCGCCCGGCGGTTCGTCGAGGCCGCCGCGGCGCTCGGCCAGCCGGCGGCGGGTGGCCGGGGAGAGCTCGTCGGCGTACACCTGGTCGCCGAGCAGGAGCAGGACGTCGGGCCGCTCGCCGTCCGGGTCGGCGGCCAGGCGCGCGGCGAGCGCGTCGAGGGCGTCGGGCCCGACCGGGTCCTTGCCGTCGGCGGGCGGCGCGGCCCAGCGGCAGGAGCCGAAGACGACGCGCACCGGGTCCTCGGTGAGCCCGCTGCGGATCACCGAGGGCGGGAACGGGGAGTCCGGCGGCGGCCACACGCGCGTGCCGTCCAGGATCACCTCGTACGGCGTGGACGTGCCCGGGGTGAGTCCGCTGACCGGCACCAGCGCGTAGTGGTGGCCGGCCACCTGGAAGGTGCGGGCGGTGCCGTGGGCGCCGTCGGCGCAGCGCACCTCGGCGGCGCAGGGGCTGGTGGTCTCGACCCAGACGGTCGCGGTCGTGCCGTCGGCGTATCTCAGCAGCGGCCCGAGGCGCAGTTCGGCCATGGCAGTCCCCTCTCCGTCGTCCCGTACGGTACGGAACGACGGAGGCCGTCGGGAACGTTCCGCACACACGGGTGAGCGGGTGTCGCGGCGGGGGCGCGCGCCGGGCGGGATTTGGGGGTGGCGGCGGGGGCGCGCGCCGGGCGGGGTCAGTGGGTGCCGGGGCGGAGTCAGCAGGCGGCGAGGCGGTTCTGCAGCGCGCTCTTCTCCGCGGAGTCCACGGACAGGCCGTAGTAGTACTTCACCTGCACCCACGCGCGGACGTACGTGCAGTGGTAGGCGGTGCGGGCCGGCATCCACTCGGCCGGGTCCTTGTCGCCCTTCGCCTGGTTCACGTCGTCGGTGACGGCGAGCAGCTGGGGGCGGGTCAGGTCGTTGGCGAAGGCCTGGCGGCGCGAGGTCGTCCAGCTGTCGGCGCCGGAGTCCCAGGCCTCGGCGAGCGGCACGAGGTGGTCGATGTCGACGTCGGAGGCGGCGGTCCAGGTGGCGCCGTCGTACGGGGAGTACCAGCTGCCGCTGGTGGCGTAGCAGGAGGAGTCGGTGACGACGTTCGAGCCGTCGCGCTTGAGGACGGTCTCGCGGGTGTTGCAGGTGCCGCTGACGGTGATCCAGTGCGGGAACAGGTCGCGGTTGTAGCCGGTGCGGTCCTCGGTGGCGACGGGGAGGGAGGCGAGGTAGGTGCGGGCGGTGGCGGCGCTCACCGGGGTGGGGAGGGCGGCGGAGGCGGCGGGGGCCTGGAAGAGGGCGGCGAAGGACAGCAGCGCACCGGCCGCCGCGGCTATGCCGAGCCGTCGACGCGCGTAGCGTGCGGGCATGCGAACTCCCTTGGGGTGTGGGGGTCTTGGTGTGCGAGCGAGGGAATGCTCGCGGTGGGGTGTTGCGGGCGGGTGTGCGCCCGGTGAGAAGCTAATGACGTGAACATGACGTGACAAGGGTCATGGTGCGGTTCGGTGCGAAAAGGTTCGTTGCGAAACGATCACGTACGATGGAGGGCGCAGAAGGGGAGTAGCTCTTCGCCGGACCGTCGACATACTGCTCAGCCCAGCTGGGCCGGCGCCCGGAGCCGGGCCTCACGTGGATTCCCGAGGGACTCTCGTGGGCCGGCCAGCGAGACCTTCGGCAAGCAGTGCACGCCCGTGCCGCACGGCACGGGTGCCGAGTGTGCTGCCCTTGCCGAGGTGTCCTGACGAAAAGGGCTCAGCACTCTCGGCGGGGGCGGTCCCGACCGATTGAGGAACCTTGATCAGCTTCACCGTCACGGCGCTCGTCTTCGGCGTCGTCTTCCTCGCCGAGCTGCCCGACAAGACCGCGCTGGCCGGTCTGGTGCTCGGCACCCGCTACCGCGCGTCCTACGTCTTCGCCGGCGTCGCCGCCGCGTTCGCCCTGCATGTCGCGCTCGCCGTCGCGGCCGGCAGCGTGCTGACCCTGCTGCCGCAGCAGATCACCCACGCGCTGACCGGTGTGCTCTTCCTCGGCGGCGCGGCGGTGCTGCTGATGAAGAAGGACGAGGACGAGGAGGAGATCCGCAAGCCGGAGAACCAGTCCTTCTGGAAGGTCGCGGGATCCGGGTTCATGCTGATCCTGGTCGCCGAGTTCGGCGATCTCACCCAGATCATGACCGCGAACCTCGCCGCGCGCTACGACGACCCGCTGTCCGTCGGCCTCGGCGCGGTGCTGGCGCTGTGGGCGGTGGCGGGACTGGGCATCGTCGGCGGGAAGGCGCTGATGAAGCGGGTTCCGCTGCGGCTGATCACGAAGATCGCGGCGATGGTGATGCTGGTGCTGGGTGTGTGGAGCCTGTGGGAGGCGGTGGCGGGCTGAGCCGCGGCCCGGAGGCCGGGCTCCCCTCCCGTCTCGGGCACCCCCCAGTTGAACGCCCGGTGAAGCTTTCGCCGGGGCGCTGGCGGGATGCCGGATTTGTTTTGTACCGTAGAGAAACAAAGTGGCTCCCGCCCGTTTTCCCTGACCGGCGGGCGGGGCCGCTCTGTTCCCCCAAGCTCTGGAGCTGCTGCCGATGACGGCCACGACCGTGCTCACCGCCCGCGCCCTCCTGCTCGACATGGACGGCACCCTCGTGAACTCCGACGCCGTGGTCGAGCGCGTCTGGCGTCGCTGGGCCGAGCGGCACGGACTCGACGGCGACGAGGTGATGAAGGTGGTGCACGGCCGCCAGGGGTACGCCTCGATGGCCGTCCTGCTGCCGCACCGGCCCATGGAGCAGAACCACGCGGACAACGCGCGCATGCTCGCCGAGGAGACCGCCGACCTCGACGGTGTCGTCCCGGTCCCCGGCGCCCCCGCCTTCCTCGCCGCCCTGCGCGGCCTCCCGCACGCCCTCGTGACCTCCGCCGACGTGCCGCTGTCCACGGCCCGGATGACCGCCGCCGGGCTGCCGCTGCCCGACATCCGGATCACCGCCGAGTCCGTCGGCGCCAGCAAGCCCGACCCCGAGGGGTTCCTCAAGGGCGCCGCCGAGCTGGGTGTCGCGCCCGCCGACTGCGTCGTCTTCGAGGACTCCGGCGCGGGTATCGCCGCCGGGCGCGCGGCCGGCATGCGCGTGGTCGGCGTCGGCCCGCGCGCCGCCGTACACCGGCCGGACGCGCTGGTCCGGGACCTGACCGAGGTACGCGTGGAGGACGCCGGGGACGGCACGATCCGGCTCCACGTCGCCGCTCGCCCGTAGGGCGCTCTGCCGCTCTGCCGCCAGGACCGCCTGCCCCTGGCCCGTCTGTCGCGAGGACCGCCGGAGGCGGGCAAGGCGGCCGGGCGGGCGCGGGCAGGTGCGGCCTCAGGGCTCCCGTGTCTCCGACTCCAGCAGGCCGCGGGTCTTCGGGCCGTACACGCTCAGCTCGTCCTGGAGGCCCCGGGACCACTGGTAGTTGCGCAGGGACTGCTCGACGGCCTCGTCGAAGTGGCCGTGGGGCGCGTCGTTGTAGAGGTAGAGCTGGTGCAGGCGCTGCTGGAGTTCCGTGACCTCCGGGCCCCGGTCGCCGCGCCGCAGCACGGGCGTGGTCTCGCCGGGGGCCTCGGGCGAGGAGGTCACGCGGGCCGCCGTCGTGGACTCGGTCGGTGTGGGCGTCGGGGTCGGGGTCGGGGAGGCGCTGGACCGTGACGGGCTCGGCGAGGGGGACGCGCTCGCGCTCGCCGACGGGGACGGGGAGGCGGAGGCCGGCGGCGCCGATGCGGTGCTCGGGACCGGGGTCCGGGGCGGCTCGGTGGTCCGCGCCTCGGGGACGGCCTCCCGGACGTCCGTGGGCAGCGCGGTGTTCCGCGACGGCGTGTCGTACGAGAAGAGGCCACTGGTCACCGCCACCACCGTGGCGACCGCGACCACCGCTCCCGACACCAGGAGCGCGACCGTGCGGCGGCTGGTCCCCGGGCGCCCCGCCCCGGTGGACGGCTCCCCGGGCGCCGGCTCCCGCCGTGCCGGCTCCCGCCGTGCCGGTTCATCCTGGGAAGGCTCCGCGAACAGGTCCAGGTCGTCGGCGCTGGGCGCGGCGGACGGCGGGGCCAGCGGCGTGGGCAGCACGGTCGTGGGTTGCTGGGCCGTGGGCAGGGCGGCCGTGGGCAGGGCGGCCGTGGGCGGCTCCTCCGCCGGCGGGACGGTCGTGGCTGGCTCGGTCGTCGGCAGGACGGTCGTGGGCGGCTCCGCCACAGGCAGGGCGGCCGTGGGCGGCTCCTCCGCCGGCGGGACGGTCGTGGCTGGCTCGGTCGCCGGCAGGGCGGTCGTGGGTGGCTCGGTCGTCGGCACCGCCGCCGTGGGCGGTGCCGGCGCCGGCGGCCCGGGCTCGACCGGGCGCAGTGGCATGGTCGGCTCCGCGTCACCGGACGACGGGGTCACCACCGGGGCGCCTGCGCCGTCCAGCTCGACGTACGGCCGGATCCGCAGCGGATCGAAGTCCTCGGCCGCCGCCTGCTCCGCCGTACGGGCGTCGCGCAGCGCCTCGGACGCCCGCGGGCCGCAGCCGCACGACGGCGTGTTGTCGGTGCCGCGGGCCGCCCCGCAGTCCGGGCACGCATGCCCTCTCGGCTCCGCCACGCGTCCGTCCCCTCCCTGCACGATGTGCCCCGTGCGCGCCCCCGCGCGTACGAACCGGCGTCCGCCCCCTGCGAACTCCAGTGATTATGCAGATCCCGTGGAGGCGACGGCCGGGAGTCCTGTCGATTCACAGGACTCAACAGGCCATAACTGGACACACCGATCACGATGGAAGGTGCCGGATCACGACGGCAGCGGTCGACCGAGCCTCGGGAGGTCCCATGGCCGAGGATGCGCGCAGCACAGCGGCACAGCCGCGCGGCCCGCAGCGGGGGGTGAGCAGCCGGGAACACGTGCCGGGCGACGTCCTCGTCTCGATCGGGGCACTGCTCCTCGGCATGCTGCTCGCCGCGCTCGACCAGACGATCGTCTCCACCGCGCTGCCCACGATCGTCAGCGAGCTGGGCGGCATGGACCATCTGTCGTGGGTGGTCACCGCC
The DNA here is from genome assembly GCF_011193355.1 of Streptomyces sp. JB150. GTDB lineage: Bacteria > Actinomycetota > Actinomycetes > Streptomycetales > Streptomycetaceae > Streptomyces. The sequence continues at coordinate 2,138,650 of NZ_CP049780.1, read as the reverse complement.
TATCTGCTGGCGTCGACCGCCGCGACCCCGCTGTGGGGCAAGCTGGGCGACCAGTACGGGCGCAAACGGCTCTACCAGACCGCCATCGTGATCTTCCTGATCGGTTCGGCGCTGTGCGGCCTGGCGCAGAACATGGCCGAGCTGATCGCGTTCCGCGCGCTGCAGGGCCTGGGCGGCGGCGGGCTGATGGTGCTGTCGATGGCGATCGTCGGCGATCTCGTGCCGCCCCGCGACCGGGGCCGTTACCAGGGCCTGTTCGGCGCGGTCTTCGGCGCGACCAGCGTCCTCGGCCCGCTGCTGGGCGGCCTGTTCACCGAGCACCTGAGCTGGCGGTGGGTCTTCTACGTCAACCTGCCGGTCGGCGTGGTCGCGCTCGCCGTGATCGCCGCCGTGCTGCACATCCCGCGCAAGGGCACCCGGCACGTCATCGACTACCTCGGCACCTTCCTCATCGCCGCCGTCGCCACCTGCCTGGTCCTCGTCGCCTCCCTCGGCGGCACCACCTGGAGCTGGACCTCGCCGCAGATCACCGGCCTCGCGGTGCTCGGCGTGCTGCTCGCGGCCGTGTTCGTCGCGGTGGAGCGCAGGGCGGCGGAGCCGGTGCTTCCGCTGAAGCTGTTCCGGATCCGCACCTTCACCCTGTCCGCCGTGATCAGCCTGGTCGTCGGCTTCGCGATGTTCGGCGCGATGACCTACCTGCCGACGTTCCTCCAGGTCGTCCAGGGCGTGTCGCCGACCATGTCCGGCGTCCACATGCTCCCCATGGTGCTGGGCCTGCTGCTCGCCTCCACCGTCTCCGGACAGATCGTCAGCCGCACCGGCCGCTGGAAGGTGTTCCCGATCGCCGGCACGGGCATCACCACCTTCGGCCTGCTGCTCCTGCAGGAACTCGACGAGCGCAGCTCGGACGCGCAGATCAGCGCCTTCTTCTTCGTCTTCGGCCTCGGGCTCGGCCTGGTCATGCAGGTGCTGGTGCTGATCGTGCAGAACGCCGTGTCGTACGAGGACCTGGGCGTCGCCACCTCCGGCGTGACGTTCTTCCGCTCGATCGGGGCCGCGTTCGGCGTCGCCGTCTTCGGCACGATCTTCGCCGGGCGCCTCGGTGACAAGCTGACCGCCGCCCTGCGCGGCGCGGAGCTCCCGCCCGGCGTCTCGGCCGACGCCCTGGAGGCCGACCCGCGCGGCCTGGCCCAGCTGCCGCCGGAGCTGCGCCCCGCGGCCCTGCACGCGTACGCGACGGCCATCACGGACGTCTTCCTGTACGCCGCGCCGGTCGTCCTCGCCGGGTTCGCGCTGGCCTGGTTCCTCAAGGAGGACCGGCTGCGCGGCTCGGTCACCGCGCCGGACATGTCGGAGACCCTGGCCGGCAACCCGGTCGAGCGGTCCTCGCACGACGAGGTGTGCCGCGCCCTGTCCGTGTTCGGCACCCGCGAGGGCCGGCACGAGGTCTACCGCAAGATCACCGCACGGGCGGGCTACGACCTGCTGCCCGCCGCGAGCTGGCTGCTGCTGCGGATGAAACGGTACGGCTGGGTGGAGCCCGCCGTGCTCGCCGAACGCAGCACCGTGCCCCTCGGCGTCATCCTCGACGGCGCCCGCCAGGTCGAGGAACGGCGGCTGGCCGTACGCGACGGACTCGACCTGGTCCTCACCGCACAGGGCCGCGAGGTCGCCGGACGGCTGGCCGCCGCCCGCGAGGAGTCCCTGGCGGAACTGCTGGGCGACTGGTGGGGACCGGACCGGCCGACCGACCTGACGGACCTCGTACGGGAGCTGAACGACGAGCTGTGCGGCTCGGACCGGGAGGAGCCGCACGACGGGCGCCCGGCGGCGTCGAGGTCCCGCTGACGGCCGAGGGCGCGGTGACGGCCGAGGTCCAGCCGAAAGCCGAGGCCTCGCCGACGGCCGAGGGCCCGCCGATACCGGCCGTCGAGCCTCAGGTGGCGGCGGGGCCCACGAGGTCCTTGGCGAACCAGTGCTCGGCGTACGGCTCGTCGTTGTGCGGGGGCGTCTCCGCGTAGCCGAGCCGCGCGTACAGCGCCCGCGCCTCGCGCAGATCACCGCGCGTGTCCAGGACCAGCCGCCGCGCGCCCAGCGCCCGGGCGGTGTCCTCGGCGGCGGCCACCAGCAGCGCGGCGCCGCCCCGGCCGCGCAGCTCCGGCCGGACGAAGACCCGGGTCAGCTCGGCGACGGCCGGGTCCGCGGTGCGCCGTACCCCCGCGGTGCCGGCGGGCACGCCGCCGTGACGCGCCACCAGCAGCCGCCCGCCGGGCGGGGTGAGCCCGCCCTCGGCACCGGCGGCGATCTCCCGCTCCAGCTCGTCCGGGTCCGTACGGCGGCCCTCGTGCAGCAGGTACCAGCGGTCGCTGACCTCCGTGTAGTACGCCCGCCACAGGGCGGCGGCATCGGGGGAGCCGACGGGTTCGGGGGCGACGGTCCAGGCCGTCGTCTGCGTGGTCATGGCGGTCATTGTCGGGACCGCGCGCGGGGTGGAGGCAACCGGATTACGGCGCCACGCGGCCCGGCGCGGCGGCCCTTTCGTTTGGGGCGGGGCCCTGGGGCAACCCGGTCACCGTTCCGAGGTCCGAGAGCCCGGAGGCAACTACATGTCCACTGGTTTGATCGTTGCGTTGATCGTGATCGGGGCGGTCGTCGTCATAGGCGCGGCCGCCCTGCTGACCCTGCGGCGACGCCGCGGCGTCGGCGGACGGGACCTGAAGCGGCGCTTCGGGCCCGAGTACGAGCGGACCGTCGCCCGCTACGACGGCGACACCAGGGCCGCGGAGCGGGAACTCGCCGAGCGCCTGGAACGCCACGGCGAGCTGCGTGAACGTCCGTTGGAGGCGGAGCGGCGCCGCGCGTACGAGCAGCGCTGGCAGGCCGCGCAGGAGCTGTTCGTCGACTCGCCGCGCGACGCGGTGACCGAGGCGGACCGACTGCTCGCCGAAGTGGCCGGCGCCCGCGGCTTCCCCGACGGCGGCCACTACGAGGAGCAGGTCGCCGCGCTGTCCGTGCACCACGCGGACCACGTCCACGGCTACCGTCGCGTCCACCGCATCGCCCGCGCGGGCGTCGGCGCCGACGGGCAGCCCGAGCACGCCGCCACCGAGGAGATGCGCGAGGCCATGGTCGAGGCCCGCGCCCTCTTCGAGGACCTGGTCGCGCCCACCCGCCACGACGCCGGCGGCTCCGGCGACCGCCGGTCCTCGTCCCACGCCCGCCACGGCCGCGCCCACCAGCCGTGGGGGTTCACCCGGCATCACGCGAAGGGGAGTTGAGCCCGATGACCGAGACGCCACGGCAGGGCGGGGACGACCCGCGGAGGCCGGGCACGGCCGGCGCGGGTGCCGCGCCGGAAGGCACCGGCGGGGCGGGCCGGTCCGGCACCGCCGGGGAGACCCCGTCCGGGGGCACCGCCGCCGGCCAGGCCCCACCCGGGGCCGGCACACCCGGCACGGCGGGCACGCCCGGTGCGTACGGCGCGTTCGGCACGCCGGGCACAGCGGGCACAGGGGGCCCGGCGGGCACGAGCGGGTTCCCGGGCACTGAGGGCGCGCCGCACACCGCAGGTGCGTCCGGCGCCACGGGGACACCCGGCGGTCCCGGCGCGTCCGGTACTGCCGGTACCGGTACTGCCGGTACGCCCGGCACGCAGGGCGAGCCCGGCCCCACGGGCACGGAAACCCCGCAGGGCATACCGGGATCGGCGGGCACACCCGGCCACTCGGCCGGCACCCCCGCCGGGTCCGGCGTCGAGGCGGGTGCGCCCCGCGCGCAGAAGGCCTCCCACCTCGCCCCGCTGCTGCCGCACGACGAGGCGGAGAAGCTCGCGCAGCGGCTCCAGCACGCGGTGACCGGGTTCGTCGACGGGCCGCGGGCGGCCGTGGAGGAGGCCGACCACGTCCTGGAGGACATCGCGAACCGCTTCGCGGAAGCGGTGGCCCAGCGGCGCCGCACCCTGCGCCGTTCCTGGGAGTCGACCGACGAGTCCACCCCGCCGGCGACGGACACCGAGCAACTGCGGCTGGCGCTGCGCGACTACCGCGAACTCGCCGACCGGCTCCTGCACCACTGAGCACCACTGAGCACCACCGGACACCGCGGACGGCGCCGGCGGCTCGGGCCGCCGGCGCCGTGCCGTGTCCGTCAGCCGTTCCCGCGGTCCTCGCGGGTCTCCCGCCGCCGGCGTACGACGTCCTCCACGTCGTAGGGCTTCAGGCCCAGTGGGGGGCCGGGCGGGGGTTTGAACATCATGTCGCGGATCTTGACGTTGACCGACTCGATGATCTTGCGGGCCAGTCGCTCCGACGGGGCGGCGAGTGCCGCGACCAGCGCGTCCTCCGCCTCCTTGCGCAGGGCCAGCGTCGGGGGCAGTACCGAGACGCCCTCGCGGGCCAGCTTCCGCCGGATCCACCAGCGCTCGTCGTAGTCGGCCTCGATGTCGCTCGGCAGCGGTCTGCCCGCTCCGGGAAGGTGCTCGAACTCGCCGCGGGCCAGCGCGTCACGGATCTGTTTGTCGGTCCAGGACTCGAAGCTCACGCCGGGAGGCTTCCGCTCGGTCATGCGGCCATTGTGCCGGACGCGGCCGCACCGGGCGATCTATCATGCAGCGGCGCCGACGGACGCCGGCGCCACCGGACACGAAGGAGCGGCACGTGCTCGAACTGACCATGGCCTCCGTCTCGGGCACGGACACGGGCGCCACGGCCGGCATGCTCATGGCCGACGCGCCCAGCGAGCCGGGAGCCGTGCTGCGGGTGGGCCGGGACACCTCGGTGTGCCGCCTGGCGACGCCGGAGGACTGGCTGTTCGTCTCCCGCGTGCACCTGGAGTTCCTGTGCGGCCACGACGGTGCCTGGCACCTCACCTGGCTGCACGGCTCCCAGGCGGAGCCGTCCTCCGAGGTCCGGCTGACCGTCGGCGACCACGCGCAGCCCCTCGCGTACGGCGGCACGCTGCCCCTCCCGCGCGGCGGCAACGGAGAGGTCGTCATCCAGGACCGCACCGCCGCGCGCAGCGTCAACGTGGGCTTCTACCACGAGGTCTGACGGTCATACGGCCGTTTCCGGCGCGGCCGGGTCGACGAACCGCCGGACGAACGCCAGCGCCGTCTCGGCGACCTCGCGCCACCCGTGGTCGATGGTGAGCGCGTGACCGCGGCCGGGCAGTTCGGTGATCTCGGTGACGGCGTGCCGGTTGCGGGCCTGCTTCTTGCAGGAGGCGTTGGCGATGGCCCACGGCACGGTGTTGTCCTGCTCGCCGGAGATGATCAGCAGGGGGCCGCGCTCGGGAGCGGTAATGTCGGCCCTGACCTCGGTCCACGGGTTGAGGTTCGCGGCCGCCGCCTGGAACAGCGGCTCCCCGGACGCCGGGACGGCGTAGATGTCGTACAGCTCGCGTGCCTCGTCCTCGCCGACGGCGTTGGCGAAGGAGTACCGGAACTGCTCGTACGTCAGGGGCATCGCCCGGTGGTGGTTCGCCGGGTTGCCGAGCACCACGCTCGCCGCGCGCAGCGAGGACAGCGGCAGCGGCAGCACCCCGCGGAACGGGGCCCGGTCGATCGCGACGGTCGCCCGGGACAGCCCGCGTCCCGCGCTGATCCGGGCGATCAGGCCCCCGAAGGAGTGGCCGATCACCACGGGCGCGCGGTCCAGCCGGCGGATCAGGTCGCAGAAGTGGTCGGCGACCTGGCCGACGCTCTTGCCCGCGAAGACCTCGGGGTGCTCGCGGGCCGCCTCGACCGTCTCCGGGTCGTCCGGCCAGCCCGGGGCCACGGCGGCGAACCCGGCCTCCTCGAACAGCGCCGCCCACCGCTCCCAGCTGGTGGGCAGCAGCCACAGGCCGTGCACGAACACCGCCGGGACGCGGCCCGTGGCGTTGGCCCGCTCGATCAGCGCGAGGTCGCGGGCGGAGGAGTCGGTGGACGGGGACGAGGTCGGGGTCGGGGACGGGGGAGTGGGCGCGGGACGGGTCACGGCTGGCTCCTGTGGGGGTGGGGCGGAGGCCGGCGCCGAGGGGATCGCGGCCGGCGTCCGCGGTGGCTCGGTCGTCGCGGGCGCGCGGCGCGGCTCAGTCCTCGGCCAGCGCCCGCCGCAGCGTGTTCACCGCCAGCTCGATCGCGGACTCGGCCGCCCGCGTCTCGCGCAGCGCGTTGAGCATCACGAAGTCGTGGATGGCGCCCTGGTAGCGGACGGCGGTGACCGGTACGCCCGCGGCGCGCAGCTTGGCCGCGTACGCCTCGCCCTCGTCGCGCAGCACATCGGCCTCGGCCGTGACGACCAGCGCCGGGGGCAGCCCGGCCAGTTGCCCGGTGGTGGCGCGCAGCGGCGAGGCGGTGACGCGGGCGCGCTCCCCGGCGTCCGTCGTGTACTGGTCCCAGAACCAGCGCATGGCGTCGCGGCGCAGGAAGTAGCCCTCGGCGAACTGCTCGTAGGAGGCGGTGTCGAAGGAGGCGTCGGTCACCGGGTAGAACAGCACCTGCTGCCGCAGCGGCAGCCCGCCCCGCTCCTTGGCCAGCAGGGTCAGCGCGGCGCTCAGGTTGCCGCCGACCGAGTCCCCCGCGACGGCGAGGCGGGCGCCGTCCAGGCCGTGCGCGGCGCCGTCCGTGACGATCCAGCGGGCCACCGTCCAGCTCTGTTCGAGGGCGACCGGGTACCGGTGCTCGGGCGCGAGGCCGTACTCGGGGAAGACCACGGCCGCGCCGGTGCCGACGGCCAGCTCCCGCACCAGCCGGTCGTGGGTGTGGGCGTTGCCGAACACCCAGCCCGCGCCGTGGACGTAGAGGACGACCGGCAGCCGGCCCGAGGCCCCCGCGGGCCGGACGACACGGGCCCGCACCTCCCCGGTGGGACCGCCGGCGACCGTCACCCACTCCTCGTCGACCTCGGGCAGGGCCACGGGGCCGGACTGCACCTCGTCCACGGCCTTGCGGCCCTCGGCCGGCGGCAGCTCGTACAGATACGGCGGTTCGGCCGTGGCCCGGGCGAACGCCGCCGCGGCGGGTTCCAGGACGGGAGCGACGGGGCGGTGGTCGGTCATGTTCGGCCTCTCACGGGGACGGGGGCGGGCGCCGCGTTCCCGCGCCTCGGCCGCGGGGACGCAGGAACCGTATGCGCGCGCCGGCCGCACGGGTCGCCCCTGCGCGCAGGGGACTTGCCCCTGGATGCACGGCCTCATCTGGCAGTCGGCGCCGCGGCACCCGACAATGCGCAGAAGCCAGGTCACACGGACTGAGGGGGCGGGACGTGGTGCTGCTGCTGGACCTCGACACCATCGCGCCGCGGGAGCGGGCGGACGCCTTCCATCACGCGCTGACGGACGGGTCGGTGCCGAACGACGTCGTGCACGAGGAGCCCGAGACCGGGATACACGCCCGGTTCGAGCTGTGGCGGGTGGGCGGACTGGACCTGTTCACCGCGCGCAGCAGCGGATTCGAGGTCCGGCGCACGGCCCGGCACGTGCGCCGGCACCGGGAGCGGCCGGTGGTCTCCGTCTCGCTGCAGACCGAGGGCGTCCACCGCGCCGCGAACGGCGGGCAGCGCTACCACCTGGGCCCGGACGACATCGCCGTCTTCCACGAGCTGGCGCCGCGCCGCTACGGCTGGTCCGGGCACGGGGCTTCCCAGGCCCTCACCATCGACATGGACCACCTGGGCGTGCCCGTCGACGTTGTCGTGCGCGCCTCCCTGCGCCTGCGCGCCAGCCCCATGCACGACCTGGTCCTGGGCCACCTGCGCACCCTCTGGCGGGACCCCGCCCGCCTGGAGGTCGACCCGGGCGCCGCCGCCCTGGCGGGCGCCACCACCGAGCTGGTCCGGGCGCTGCTGGTCTCGGCGGCGCACGACGAGGACGACCGGCGGGTGCGGTCGGCCCTGGACGACTCGCTGGCCGTGCGGATCATGGCGTACGTGCGCCGCCACCTGACCGATCCGGAGCTGAGCCCGGAGCGCATCGCGCGGGAGCACGCCGTGTCCCTGCGCCAGTTGTACGTGGTGCTCGGCCGGGCGGGCATCGGGCTGGAGCAGTGGATCATCGGCGAGCGGCTGGAGGCGGCCTGCCGGCTGCTCGCCTCGCCCCGCCACGCCGGGCTGCCCGTGGCCGCCGTGGCGGCCCGCTGCGGCTTCACCAGCCCCAGCCACTTCACCCGCCGGTTCCGGGCGGCCTACGGCGTCACCCCGCGCGAGTGGCGACGGCACCGCGTCCACGGCATGGCGGGAGACGGCCGGGGCGCGGCGGGCGACGGCGGGGGTGCCGTGGGCGACGGCCGGGGCGTGGCGGGCGTACGGTGACCGCGCGTCCCCTCCGGGTCCCGCCGCGGGCGGGGTGAGGCAGCCGGAACCCGCCGCCTCCCCGCCCCCGCCCTCAACCGGCCGCCCCCACACCGCCGCCTCCTCGCCCCCGCCCCCGCCCTCGGCCGGCCGCCCTCATCCCACCACCCGGGCCAGCGCGAACCCGTCGTACCCCTTCGCGCCCACCGTCTGGATCGCCGTCCCGCTCAGCCTCGGGTGGGAGGCGATCAGGTCGATGGCCGCGCGGGTGCCGCGCACGTCCGGCGCGTCGGTGTCCGCGTCGGCGACGCGACCGCCGCGCACCACGTTGTCGACGACGATCACACTCCCCGCGCGGGTGAGCCGCAGCGCCCACTCCACATAGCCGGCGTTGTTGGCCTTGTCCGCGTCGATGAAGACCAGGTCGAACGGCGGCGGGTTCTCGTCGGCCAGCTGGGGCAGTGACTCCAGCGCCGGCCCCACCCGCACCTCGGCGACCTTGTCCAGCCCCGCGCGGGCGAGGTTGCGGGTGGCGACCTCAGCGTGCTTCGGGTCGTACTCCAGCGAGATCAGCCTGCCGTCGGCGGGCAGCGCGCGGGCCAGCCAGATGGTGCTGTACCCGCCGAGCGTGCCGATCTCCAGGATGTGCCGCGCCCCTTGGATCTCGGCCAGCAGCTGGAGCAGCTTGCCCTGCGGCGCGGTGACGCCGATCTCCGGCAGCCCGGCGGCCCGGCTGTCGCGCAGCGCCGCCCGCAGTACCTCGTCGTCGGGTGAGAGACGGGCGGAGACGTACTCGTCGACGGTGTCCCAGATCTGCGACTCGCTCATGCGCTCAGCCTCTCCCATCCGGGGCGCCGGGACACCTGCACGGCGCGGCGACCGTTCTCGGACGTCAGAACGGCATACATCAGGCGAACGGGAGGGGCCCGCGTCTTCCTGCGGGGGCGCCGGGAGCCTCGTAGGGTGCGCAACGCATACCCACGTAACGGACACACGGGGACGGACGGGGCGGGAGGCCGACGAAGCGTGGTGAACGCGGAGCAGACGGACCGGCCGGCCGGGACCCCGGCAGCGACGGCGGCCGGCGCGACCGCGGCGCGGCTGCGCGCCGCCCGCGCCGGCCTGTGGCTGGTCGCCGCCTTCCTGGCCGTACGGCAGTCGGCGGTGGTCCTCGCGACCCCGTCGGGCGAACGGCTGACCGACCTGGAGACCTGGCTCGGACCGGACGGCGTGCCGCGCGTCGAGGGCTCGCTCCACGACTCGACGCGCTTCACGGGCACCCCTTTCGGGGGACTCGTCCTCACACCCCTCACCCGTTCGGCGGAACAGGCCCTCGGCTGGGGCTGGACCTTCGGCACGCTCCTGCTCGTCGTCGCCCTCGGTCTGGTCGCCGCCCGCGCCCTGCCCTGCCCCGTCAGCCGCCGTACGGCCCTGCTCGCGGCCCCCGTGGCGATCAGTGTGCTGCTGCTGTCGCTGCCGGTCCGCGACGCGTTCCGGCCCGGCCAGACCGGCGTCCTCCCCGTGCTGCTGGTCCTGCTCGGCTGCTGCACCGTGCGCGGCGAACGGGCCGGCGGCGCCCTCGTCGGCCTCGCCGCCGCCCTCCAGCCCACCGTCCTGCTGTTCGCGCCGCTGCTGTGGTGCACCGGCCGCCGCCGCGCCGCCGGCTGCGCGGTCGCCACCTTCGCCGCGTGCACGGTGTCGGCCTGGGCGGCGATGCCGCACGACACGCACACCTACTGGGTGCACCACCTGGCGGGCACCGGTCCGGGCGGGCCGGCCGACGACCTGGCCAACCAGTCCCTGCACGGCGCCCTGCTCCGCCTCGGCCTCTCCGGCCCCCTGGAGACCGGCCTCTTCCTCACCCTCGGCGCGGGAACCGCCGTCCTCGGCGTGCGCCGCGCGGTGCGCTACGCGCGCGACGGACAGCTGCTGCTCGCCGTCGCCGTCACCGGCTGCGCGGCGATCGTGATCTCGCCGGCCACCTGGCAGCACCAACTGCTGTGGCTGCTGCTCGCGGTCGCCGGCCGGGTCGGCAGGCGGGCGTCCGACCGCCGGGTCTGGCCGGCCGCCGTCCTCCTCGTCATGACGCTCCCGGCGTCGTGGACACTGCCCGACCTGGGCCTCCTGCACCCGGTGCGGGACAACCTGGTGGTGCTCGCGGCCCTGCTCGCCGCCGCAGCCCTGCCCTTCCTCCCCCGGACCTCGCCGTACTTCCGCGCTCCCGTCCCCACGCGGTACGCCGCCCCCGCCCCGGCGCGCCCACGGAAGGTGCCCGCGCTGCCATTGCCGCGCCGGGTCCTGGACCGCCCCAACCTGCTCCTCGAAGTGCTGCTCCTGCGCGTCACCTACGCCGCGTACGAGCAGGTCCGGCTCGCCGCGACCGGAGGAACCACCTCGGGCGGGCGGGAGCGGGCCGAGCGCCACGGCGAGCAGATCCTGTCGGTCGAACGCGCCCTGGGCATCGACATCGAGCACGCGGTCAACCACACCGTCGCCGGCATCGGCCCGCTGCGCGGATTCTTCGACTGCTACTACACGTCCTTCCACTTCGCCGTCCCGCTGACGCTCCTCGGCGTCCTCTACCGGCGCCGCCCCGCCGACTACCGCTGGGCCCGCTCGACGCTGGGCCTGACCACGCTGCCGGCCCTCGCCGGCTTCTGGGCCTACCCGCTCGCGCCGCCGCGCCTCATGCCGGACCTCGGCTTCATCGACACCGTCCACGGCGTCCAGGACTTCTCCCGGCCCGACTACGGCACGCTCACCCAGCTGACCAACCAGTACGCCGCGATGCCCTCGCTGCACTTCGGCTGGGCCCTGTGGGCCGGGCTGGTCGTCGTGGTCGTCACGCGCCGGTGGTGGGTGCGCGTCCTGGGGCTGCTGCATCCGCTGTTCACCGGCATGGCCATCGTCGCCACCGGCAACCACTGGGTGCTGGACGCGGCCGGCGGCGCGGCGGCCGTCCTCGCCGGCTGCGGTCTCGTCCACGTCCTCCAGGGGCCGAGGGGCGTGACCGTTCCCGCGGAGAGGTCGGACGGGCTTCGCGCGGGGGGCCCGGACGGGAAGACCCCGGGTCGGCACGGGAAGACCTCGGGCCGGTACGAAACCGGCTCGGACCCGGACGGATCCACCGCGCGGGCCGGCTGAGGGGCGCACTCCGGAGGGCCCCGTCCAAAGAGGCCGTCGTCCGTGAGGGGCCGCAGTCCGGAACGGGCCGGCGTCCGGGCGGGAGAAACGCCCGAAGGCGGCGGCCCAGGGGATCGGGGGCCGCCGCCTTCGGGCGTGCTTGCGGGGGCGGGGGTCCGGCCGGGAGCCTGGCGGCTCAGTACCAGCCGTTGGCCTGCCAGAACTTCCAGGCGCCGACCGGGCTGCCGTAGCGGGAGTTCATGTAGTCCAGACCCCACTCGATCTGGGTCTTGGCGTTGGTCTTCCAGTCCGAGCCGGCGGCGGACATCTTGGAGCCGGGCAGGGCCTGGACCAGGCCGTAGGCGCCGGAGGACGGGTTGGTGGCGTCGACGTCCCAGCCGCTCTCGTGCTCGACGATCTTGCTGAAGGCGTTGTACTGGGCGGCGTTCGGGATCATCTGCTTCGCGATCGCCTTCGCCTGGGCGGGCGAAGCGGTCGTCGCGGCGTGCGCCGGAGCGGCGGTCAGCGCCATGCCGGTGGCGGCGGCGGCCACGGCGGCGGTGGTGAGGGCCTTCTTCGGGGACGCGATGCGGCGGGCGATGCGGGCGACGGACACGGAGAACCTTTTCCTTCGGGGACCGGGGGTGTCGCGGCAGTCCGTGACCACGCGGTGCGGGGCGGGAACATGCCTCGGCGCCGAGGCCCGTGGGGCTCGTCGGCGCCGTGCGACGTCATCCAGAGAAGCAGTCCGGAAGGGGGTCCGCAATGACCCCCTTTACTAGTTGTGGTCGCATTCGAGACGAAGGTCGCTTGTGTGACGTGGCTCTCAATGCCCAGGTCAGCCCGCACATTGACGTGAGCATGGCGTCCGATTTGTCTACTATTTCCGGTCGTATGTGATCTGCGCCCTGTGGGCCGGTTCACGCCCGGGGGCCTCTTCGGGGGCCTCGAATGTGACCGCGGTCTCGAAGGCGGCGCGCCGGGTGGCCCGCCGCAGGGCCTTCAGCACGGCCGGACCGAGCGTGAACGTGAGGACCACCGTCACCAGGGCGCGGCCCAGGTCCCAGCCGAGCGAGGTGGCCAGGCAGTAGGCGGCGAAACGGGCGAGGTTCGCGGCGGTGCCCGCGGCCGGATCCGGGGCGATGTCCGAACCGTCCCGCGGCAGGAAGGGCCAGCCCTGCGCGTTCATCACCAGGCCGTACGCGAACGCGGCCAGGAAGCCGTACCCGGCCAGCAGCAGCAGTTCCCCGCGGCCGCGCAGCCGGTGCGGGCCCGGCAGCAGCCCCGCCCCCATCGCGAACCAGCCCATCGCCAGCATTTGGAACGGCATCCACGGCCCCACACCCCCGGTGAGCAGCGCGGACGCGAACATGCTCAGCGAACCCAGGGCGAAGCCGAATCCCGGCCCGAGGACCCGGCCGCTCAGCACCATCAGGAAGAACATCGGCTCGATGCCCGCCGTGCCCGCGCCGATCGGCCGCAGCGCCGCCCCGGCCGCCGCCAGGACCCCCAGCATCGCCACCGCCTTCGCGCCCAGCCCGGACTCCGCGATCGCCGCGCCCACCACGGCGACCAGCAGCACCAGCAGCCCCGCGAAGAGCCACGGGGCGTCCTGGCTGTGCCCCGCCACCGCCGCGGCGGGCGGGGACAGGAACGGCCACAGCAGCGCCGCCGCACCGACCGCGCCGGTCAGCACCAGTACGGCGACCGTGCGGGGGCCCAGACGGATCGGGCGGACCTGCCGGACCGGTCGGACGTGCCGGTCCTGGGGGACCCGGCGGACCTCGCGGGTCATGCCAGCGCCTTTCTCACCTGCGCGACCGTGAGCCACCGCTGCGGCGCGAGGATCTTCGTCACCTGCGGCGCGAACGACGGCGACGAGACCACCACGTCCGCCGTCGGGCCGTCCGCGATCACCTCGCCCTCCGCGAGCAGCACCACCCGGTCGGCGAGCTCGGCGGCCAGCTCCACGTCGTGCGTGGCCAGCACGATCGCGTGCCCCTGCGCCGCCAGCTCCCTCAGCCGCGCGACCAGCCGCGCCTTCGCCGCGTAGTCCAGACCCCGGGTCGGCTCGTCCAGCAGGAGCAGCGGCGGACGGGCGGCCAGCACCACCGCCAGGGCGAGCGTCAGCCGCTGCCCCTCGGACAGATCACGCGGGTGGGTGTCGTCGGAGATCCCCGGCAGCAGCGCCGAGACCAGGGCCCGGCAGGTGCCCGGCGCGGCGCCCGCGTCCTCGTCGGCCGCCGCGCACTCGGCGGCGACCGTGTCGGCGTACAGCAGATCGCGCGGCTCCTGCGGGACCAGGCCCACCCGGCGGACCAGGTCGCGGGGCGGCGTGCGGTGCGGCGCGGCGCCGCCGACGCGCACCGAGCCGGAGTCCGGCTCGACCAGCCCCACCAGCGAGGACAGCAGCGTGGACTTCCCGGCGCCGTTGCGGCCCATGAGCGCGACGGTCTCGCCGGGGGAGACGGTGAGGTCGACGCGGCGCAGCGCCCGCACCCGGCCGCGGCGTACGGCGAGGTGGCGCACCTCGGCGGCGTACGGGGAGGCGGGGGCGGGCGCGGCGGGCCGGTGCCTGCGCACCCAACGGCGGGGCCGGGGCGAGGAGGGCTCGGCGTCGGCGGGGGAGACGGGGGCGGGGACGCCAGGGGCGGTCGCGGTCTCGGTCGTGGCCGCGTCGGCCGTGGGTGTACTGGTGGCCGGCCCGGCGGCGGGAGCGGGAGAGGGGTCCAGGTTCCGCAGGCTGGCGCGCAGGTCCGTCGCCCGGCGGCGGGCGTCGCGCACCGTCAGCGGCAGCGGGGACCAGCCCGCCAGCCGGCCCAGGCCGGCCACGGGCGGATACACCGGCGACACGGCCATGATCTCGGCGGGGGTGCCGAGGACGGGCGGTGCGCCGGGGGAGGGCAGGAGCAGGACCTGGTCGGCGTACTGCACGACCCGCTCCAGGCGGTGCTCGGCCATCAGCACCGTCGTGCCCAGGTCGTGGACGAGCCGCTGCAGGACGGCGAGGACCTCCTCGGCGGCGGCCGGGTCGAGGGCCGAGGTCGGCTCGTCGAGGACCAGCACGCTCGGGTGCGGGGTGAGCACCGAGCCGATGGCCACCCGCTGCTGCTGCCCGCCGGACAGCGTGGCGATCGGGCGGTCCCGCAGCGGCGCGAGACCCAGCAGGTCCAGCGTCTCCTCCACCCGGCGGCGCATCACCGCCGGGGGCAGGCCCAGCGACTCCATGCCGTAGGCGAGTTCGTCCTCGACGGTGTCGGTGACGAAGTGCGACAGCGGGTCCTGGCCGACCGTGCCGACCACGTCGGCCAGCTCGCGCGGCTTGTGGGTGCGGGTGTCGCGGCCGGCGACCGTGACCCGGCCGCGCAGGGTGCCGCCCGTGAAGTGCGGGACGAGCCCCGCGACGGCGCCCAGGATCGTCGACTTTCCGACGCCGGACGGCCCGACCAGCAGCACCAGTTCGCCCTCCGGGACCTCGAAGTCCACGCCCCGGACGGTCGGTTCGGCGGCTCCGTCGTACGTCACGGAGACGTCCTCGAAGCGGATCACGTCGACTCCTCGGAGTTCTCGGGCGACGGGGTCACGAAGGCCGGGAGCAGGCCCAGCAGGACGGCCGCCGCCGGCCACACGGGAAGGCTCGGGGCGGTCAGCGGGACCACCCCCGGATGCAGGGCCGCCGGGTCGGCGGACGCGGCCAGGACGAGCGAGGCGGCGACCGCGGCACCGGAGCCGGAGACCAGCCAGGCCCGCGCGCCCCACGGGTCCGGGCGGTACCGGGTGCGCGGCGAGCGCCGGCCGCCCAGCCACAGCCCGGCGAGCGCGGCCCCCACCCCCGCGAGCAGCACCGGCAGTCCGTACGTGCCGCCCTCCGCGGTGAGCAGCCCGTACGTCCCCGCGCAGACCCCGAGCAGCCCGCCGAGGGTGAGCGCGGCCGTCGTACGGCGCACCGCGGGCGGCACCGCGGCCGTACGGCCGTAGCCGCGCGAGTCCATCGCGGCGGCGAGCGCCACCGACCGTTCCAGCGCGCCCTCCAGGACCGGCAGGCCCACCTGGAGCAGGCCCCGGACCCCCTTGTCCGGCCGTCCGCGCAGCCGGCGGGCGGCACGCAGCCGCCGCACGTCCGCGACCAGACTCGGCGCGAAGGTCAGGGCCACGACCACCGCGACCCCCATTTCGTACAGCGCGCCCGGCAGCGACTTCAGCAGCCGCGACGGGCTCGCGAGGGCGTTCGCGGCGCCCACGCAGATCAGCAGCGCGGCCAGCTTCAGACCGTCGTACAACGCCCGGAGCAGCACCTCCGCGGTCACCTCGCCGCCCAGACGGATGCCCTGCGCCCAGTCGGGCAGCGGCACTTCGGGGAGGGTGAGGAGGGTGTGCGTGCCGGGGATGGGCGAACCGAACACGACGGCGAACACCAGGCGGATCAGCAGCACCGCGAGGCCCAGCTTGAGGAAGGCGCCGTAGGAGCGGGCCCACGGGGCGTCCGGGCGGCGCACCGCGACGACGTACGCCGAGACCGCGATGAGGAGCGCGAGGAGGAGGGGATTGGTGGTGCGGGTGGCGGCGATGCCGAGGGACAGGGCCCACAGCCACCAGGCACCGGGGTGGACCGTGTCACCCATTCCCGCGTCGCCGGGTCTGCCAGATCGCGGCCGCGCCCAGGACCGCCACCGCCGCGCCGCCCGCGAGGAGACCGAGGGAGGGCCCGCCGTCGTCCTGCCCGCCGGCCGTTCCCTCGGCGGCGTCCTCCGGGGCGGCGCTCTCCGGGGAGGCGTCCTGCGGGGAGGCGTCTTCCGGGGAGGTGTCCTTCCCGCCGGTACCGCTCCCGCTCACCTGCTCCCCGCAGCCCTTCGCCGGATAGCCGGAGATGGCGCACAGCAGCGCGTTGGTGTCGTAGCGCAGGGGCTTGGCGACGGCGGCCAGCGCCTCCGCGGTCGTCGCGTCGGGCGCCACGCTCGCGCACACGGTCCGGCGGGCGGGCGGTGTCTCGCCCGACGGGGCGTGGGCCGCCGTACCGAAGTCGAGGACGAGCGCGACCCGCTTCCGGCCGTCCCGCGCGGGCGTACGGGCGCAGATGACGTCGAACGTCGCCGTGCCGCGCGGCCGGGCGGCGTCGCCGGAGTCCGCGCTGACGGCGAAGCGGAAGCCCTGCACGTCGCCGTCGGACGGCCGGGCGGTGGCCGGGCCCTCGGTGGCGTACGTCCAGCGGTCGCCGTCGCGCTCCCAGAAGGACCAGTAGCGGTAGCCGGCGGCCTGTGCCGGGCCGGTGCTCAGCGACCCGAACAGCACGGCCAGGAGCAGGACGGCGGCACGGCGGAGCATCACGCCTGCGGCCCCTTCTTCTTCCTGCCGCTGAGCAGGAAACCGACGCCGATACCGCCGACGAAGAGGGCACCGACCACCCACAGCATGCTGGTGTCGCTCTCCTCTTCGGCCGAGTCGTCCCGCTCGCCCTCGTCCGCGCCGGCGGCCTGCGGGGCCGGGCCGGTCGCGTTCAGCCGCTCGACGAGGTCGTCGCCGCCGAAGTCACGGGGGTCGCCGCCGGTGGCCAGCGTGGCGAAGATCAGCTGGGCGTAGGCGGCGGGGCCGTTCTGCTTCGCCCAGTCCGCGGAGTTCCGCTGGAGCCACTCCAGGGGCTTCGCGGCCCGCTCGGCACCGCCCTGCGCGGCGAGCGCGACGACCGCGTCGGCGGTGTTGCCGTAGTCGGGCTGGTTTTCGGCGCCCGGCAGGGCGGAGACGAGGTGGCCGTCCTCGGCGACGGCGTCCGCGAGGTAGGCGGCGCCGTTGGCGGCGGCCTGCTCGGGGGACTCGGCGTCGGCGCACTCGGGCGCGTTGCCCGGCTCGCCCGCCTCGGCACCGAGCCCCTTGCCGAGCGCGCCCAGCACACCGGCGGCCGTGGCGTCGGCGTTGGCGGCGAGCTTGCCCTTCTTGTCCGGCTGGTAGGCGAAGGCGCCGCCGCCGTCCTCGTCGCAGGGGAGGGCCAGGGCGAGGAGGGCGTCGTACGGCGAGTTGCCCTTCCTCGTCACCTCGGCGGGCTTCTCCCCGGCGGCGGCGAGGGCGCCGATGACGACGGAGGTGGAGTTGGTGTCGGTCGGCGACCCGGCGCCGAAGCCCCAGCCGCCGTCCTCGTTCTGCACCGACTTCAGCCAGCTGACGGCCTTGCCGGTCTCGGCGTCGTGCCCGCCGAGCGCGGCGAGCGCCTGCACGGCGGCGGCGGTCGCGTTGGTGTCCAGCATGGTCTTGGCGTCACAGGCCTTGCCGGTGTCCGCGCG
This sequence comes from Streptomyces sp. JB150, assembly GCF_011193355.1. Taxonomy (GTDB): domain Bacteria; phylum Actinomycetota; class Actinomycetes; order Streptomycetales; family Streptomycetaceae; genus Streptomyces. The sequence goes on along the minus strand of NZ_CP049780.1, from coordinate 2,120,988 downwards.
GTAGGAGGCGAACGCGCCGTTCGCGCACTGCTGCCCGGTGAGCCAGTCCACCGCCTTCCCGGCGGGCCGCACGCCCACCGCGTCCTGGGCGAGCAGCGCGAGCGACTGCCGCCACACACCGTCGTAGGTCGGGTCGCCCGTGCCGTACAGCCCCGAGGGCAGGGCCGCGGACGGCGAGGCGGACGGGGACGGGTCGGCGGCGTGGGCGACCGGAGCCGCGACGGCGCCGATCACTGCGGCGGCGGCCAGGGCCGCGGCGGTGCGGCGGACGTTCATGATCGGCGGATGCCCTCTCCTGCGGGGAGCCGGGCAGCACCGGAGGACCCGGGCGGCTCGGCTCCGTGAACCTCGACGGTGCTGAGCCGTTCCACGTCCGCACGGGGCGATCCGGCTCGCCGGCCCCTGCGCGGGTTCGGCTCACGGACAGGGGTCTCCCCTGTTCGAGCGAAGTCGAGAACTCGGGGAAGGGCCGGCGCCGGATTTACACCGGCTTTCCCCCGTACGGGTGTGATACGACGCGGCCACTTTACCGGGCGGTCAGCGGGGGTGATCCGAGTGGTTCGTCACGCGTCAGCCGGTGACGGCTTCGTCCGGAGCCGTCTCCCGCAAGTGGTCCAGGGTCAGCGGCTTCACCCGTCGAAGGCCGACGTCCTGCCCGATGGGCCGGCGCAGGTCCTCCACCGTGAGGTCTTTTGAGCGGACGCTTCCTCAACTCGTGTACGCCGCGGACCAAAGAGTGCTGTCCGACGGGGGAGCCGGCCATGTGACTCCCTCAAGGTCCTCGATCGTCGATCGCCTTGTCCTTGTCCACGCGATCTGACAGCAAGAGTTCTCCCTTTGTGGCCGCCCCGTTCGGCGATGCGGTCGACGGGAGCCCCACCGGACATCACGGCACGGCGTAAGTCCCCACAGCGGGCGGCAAGTCGCCCCGCCCCGCCCTCTCCGTTCCGTGCCGCCCGACGCTGACGCCGTGTCGCGCGCCGTCCGTCCGGTCAGTCGCGTGCCGCCCGTCGCTCAGTCGTTGGGCTGTCCCGGTCTGTCTCGTTCCGGGTGGTCGTCCGGCAGGTCGATCAACCGGCACACCGTCTCGATGTCCACCGTCACCTGGGCGATCGACGCCCGCCCCGACAGCCAGGTGATGAGCGCCGAGTGCCAGGTGTGTTCGATGACGCGGACGGCGGAGAGCTGGGCGGGGGACGGGTCCTCCTGGCCCATGGCGTCGAGGATGATCGCCGTGGTCTGGCGGGAGACCTGGTCGACCTCGGGGCTGACGCCGCGGTCGGCGAAGGTGAGGGCGCGGACCATGGCGTCGGCGAGATGGGGCTCGCGCTGCAGGGCGCGGAAGGCGCGCATCAGGGTCTGCGCGACGCGCTCGGCGGGAGTGTCGCCCGTCGGGGGCTTCTTGCGGAGGGTGGCGTGCAGGCGCTCCAGCTGGTCCTGCATCGTCGCGACCAGCAGATGGACCTTGGAGGGGAAGTAGCGGTAGAGGGTGCCCAGGGCCACCTGGGAGGACTCGGCGACCTCCCGCATCTGCACCGCGTCGAACCCGCCCCGGCTCGCCAGCCGCGCGCTCGCGCGCAGGATGCGGCGCCGGCGCTCCTCCTGCCGCTCGGTGAGGGGCGAGGCGGGGCCTGCGGCCGGGCGCCTGGTGGCGGCTTCCACCTTCTCCATGGGTCCCGTTCCGTGACAGTCCGTGAGGGTGTGGGACCACACAGCATGGCAGGGTTCGGGACCGGTGTGGGCCGTGGCGTGAATCACCTGATCCACTTCTCACAGCGGCGCTACCTGCCGGTAGATTCGGAGCCTCTTGAACGATCAAGTCTGAAACTTGTTCTAGGTCGGCGTCCCGGCATAATCTCGCGGGACAGTGCAGGAGAAGGGGGCCAGAGTGACCGCTGAGGCCAGGGAGGCCAGGTCCCCGGAGGACCCGGCGTCCCCCGAGCTCGCGATTTCGCTCGGGCAGGGAGGTGCCCCCACCGGTTCGCGACCGCTCCGCATCGCACTGCTCACCTACAAGGGGAACCCGTTCTGCGGCGGCCAGGGCGTCTACGTCCGCCACCTGTCCCGCGAACTGGCCCGCCTCGGGCACCACGTCGAGGTCATCGGCGCCCAGCCGTACCCCGTCCTCGACGAGGGCTACGACAACCTGCGCCTCACCGAGCTGCCCAGCCTCGACCTCTACCGGCAGCCCGACCCCTTCCGCACCCCGAAGCGCGACGAGTACCGGGACTGGATCGACGCCCTCGAGGTCGCGACGATGTGGACCGGCGGCTTCCCCGAGCCGCTCACCTTCTCGCTGCGCGCCCGCCGCCATCTGCGCGCCCGCCGCGGCGACTTCGACATCGTGCACGACAACCAGACCCTCGGATACGGGCTGCTGGGCGATCTCGGCGCGCCGCTCGTCACCACGATCCACCACCCGATCACCGTCGACCGGCAGCTGGAGCTGGACGCCGCCGACACCTGGCAGCGCCGCTACTCCGTGCGCCGCTGGTACGCGTTCACCCGCATGCAGAAGCGCGTCGCGCGCCGGCTGCCGTCCGTGCTGACCGTCTCCGGCACCTCCCGCCAGGAGATCGTCGACCACCTCGGCGTACGCCAGGACCGTGTCCACGTCGTCCACATCGGCGCCGACACCGACCTGTTCTCGCCCGACCCGTCGGTGCCCCGCGTGCCCGGACGGATCGTCACCACCTCCAGCGCGGACGTCCCCCTCAAGGGCCTCGTCTTCCTCGTCGAGGCGCTCGCCAAGGTCCGCACCGAGCAGCCCGACGCCCATCTCGTCGTCGTCGGCAAGCGGCCCGCCGAAGGACCCGTCGCCCAGGCCGTCGAACGGTACGGCCTCGAAGGCGCCGTCGACTTCGTCAAGGGCATCTCCGACGCCGAACTCGTCGACCTGGTGCGCTCGGCGCAGGTGGCGTGCGTGCCGTCGCTGTACGAGGGCTTCTCCCTGCCGGCCGCCGAGGCCATGGCCACCGGAACGCCGCTCGTCGCCACCACCGGCGGCGCGATCCCCGAGGTCGCCGGCCGCGACGGCGAGACCTGCCTCGCCGTGCCCCCGGGCGACGCGGGAGCGCTGGCCGCCGCGCTGAAGCGGCTGCTGGGCGACGAGGAGCTGCGCCGACGGCTCGGCGCGGCCGGACGCGACCGGGTCCTCGCCCGCTTCACCTGGGCCCGCGCCGCCGAGGGCACGGTGGCCCGCTACCGCGAGGCCATCGCCGCCGCCACGGGCGCGTCGCCGAGTGGCTCGGGCACGACCGGCATCGCGGCCGCGTCCGCCGACTCCGGCGTCGCCGCGGACTGCGCCGCACCCGGCAACACCAGCGTCACCAGCGTCTACCCCGAAAGCAGGGCCACGTGCTGACCGTCGACTTCTCCCGGTTCCCGCTCGCCCCGGGCGATCGCGTCCTGGATCTCGGCTGCGGCGCCGGCCGGCACGCCTTCGAGTGCTACCGGCGCGGCGCGCAGGTCGTGGCGCTGGACCGCAACGCCGAGGAGATCCGCGAGGTCGCCAAGTGGTTCGCGGCGATGAAGGAGGCGGGCGAGGCGCCCGAGGGCGCGACCGCCACCGCCATGGAGGGCGACGCCCTCGCGCTGCCGTTCCCCGACGAGTCCTTCGACGTCGTCATCATCTCCGAGGTGATGGAGCACATCCCCGACGACAAGGGCGTCCTCGCCGAGATGGTGCGCGTCCTCAAGCCGGGCGGGCGCATCGCGGTGACCGTCCCGCGCTACGGCCCCGAGAAGATCTGCTGGGCCCTGTCCGACGCCTACCACGAGGTCGAGGGCGGCCACATCCGCATCTACAAGGCGGACGAGCTGATCGGCAAGATCAGGGAGGCCGGGCTCAAGCCGTACGGCAGCCACCACGCCCACGCCCTGCACTCGCCCTACTGGTGGCTGAAGTGCGCGTTCGGCGTCGACAACGACAAGGCGCTGCCCGTGCGGGCGTACCACAAGCTCCTGGTCTGGGACATCATGAAGAAGCCGCTGGCCACCCGGGTCGCCGAGCAGGCGCTGAACCCGCTCATCGGCAAGAGCTTCGTGGTGTACGCGACCAAGCCGCACCTGCCGCGGATCCCGGACACCGGGACCGCCGGAACCGCCGCGACCGCCGCCGAGTCCGACACGCGGGCGGCCGCCAAGTGACCACCCCCCGCACGGAACACCTGGTCCTGCCCGGCGTGCTCACCGCCGAGCAGGCCGCCGCGACCGTCCGCGGCATCCTCGCGGTGCAGCGGGAGGACGGGGCGATCCCCTGGTTCCGCGGCCACCACCTCGACCCGTGGGACCACGTCGAGGCCGCCATGGCGCTGGACGCGGCGGGCGAGCACGAGGCCGCCGAGCGGGCGTACCTGTGGCTCGCGCGGCACCAGAACGCCGACGGCTCCTGGTACGCGGCGTACGCCGACGGCGACCCGGACGCCGTCACCGACCGCGGCCGCGAGACCAACTTCGTCGCGTACGTCGCCGTGGGCGTCTGGCACCACTACCTGTCCACCGGCGACGACACCTTCCTCGACCGCATGTGGCCCGTCGTGTACGCGGCCGTCGAGTTCGTGCTGCGGCTGCAGCAGCCCGGCGGGCAGATCGGCTGGAAGCGCGAGGACGACGGCACCGACGTCACCGACGCGCTGCTCACCGGCAGTTCCTCCATCCACCAGGCGCTGCGCTGCGCGCTCGCCGTCGCCGAGCAGCGTGAGGAGCCCCAGCCGGACTGGGAGCTGGCCGTCGGCATGCTGCGGCACGCGATACGCCGGCACCCCGAGCGGTTCCTCGACAAGGACCGCTACTCCATGGACTGGTACTACCCGGTGCTCGGCGGCGCGCTCACCGGCGCCGAGGCCAAGGCCCGCGTGGAGGAGGGCTGGGACCGGTTCGTCGTGCCCGGGCTCGGCGTGCGGTGCGTGGTGCCGAACCCGTGGGTCACCGGCGGGGAGTCCGCCGAACTCGCCCTCACCCTGTGGGCGACCGGCGAATCCGACCGGGCGCTGGACATCCTGCAGTCCATCCAGCACCTGCGCGACCCGGAGACCGGCCTGTACTGGACCGGTTACGTCTTCGACGACGACGCCGTCTGGCCCCGCGAGCTGACCACCTGGACCGCCGGCTCGCTGCTGCTCGCCGTCGCCGCGCTCGGCGGCCACGAGGCCACCTGCGCCGTGTTCGGCGGCGAGCTGCTGCCGCGAGGGCTGGAGGACCCGGAGTGCTGCGCGGACTGAGCGCGCCGCGGCACCCGGGTCAGTGCCGGTAGATGCGGTTCGCTATGGCGTGGCCCACGAACAGGTAGACGACGGCGGCCAGACCGTAGCCGCAGACCACCCGGGCCCAGGCCTCGTCGAAGGTGAACAGGTCGTGTGACCAGCCCGCCAGCCAGCGGGCCGCGTCGTGGACGAACTGCACGAAGTCGTTGCCGCGGTTGGCTTCGAACAGATACATCAGGATCCACAGTCCCAGGATGAGGGCCATGATGTCGGCCACGATCGCGATGGCCCGGCCCGCCTGGGTGGAGCGATATCGAGGGGACATGTCCGTCGGGTTGCCGCTCCCCGCGGTTCGAAACGGTGTGCGGCCATCTGGCCTGATTTTGCGGGGAGTTGGTGCTTCCGCCGTCCGCCGTTCGCCGGCGCCCTCGATAATCCTGCCCCCTTGAGCGGCAGGAGGGCCGTTGTCCGACGACAGAGCACCCACCACCGAGGAACCCCGCCTGACCACCCGGCGCACCGACCGCCGCCGCCCGCCCCGGCACGTCCTCGCCGTCCTGCCGTTCGCCGTGGCGGGCCTGATCTCCCTGCTGGTGTCGGGCAACACCCTGCGGCCCCTGGAGCGGATCACCGTCATCGAGGCCCGGATGGCCTCCAAGTCCGACTACTTCAAGGACCCGCAGGTCCAGCGGCTGCTGCTGCGGCACGGCGTACGCGTCGACATCCACCGCCTCGGCTCCCGCGGCATCGCCACCCAGTCCCTGGCGGGCATGGACGTCGTCTTCCCGTCCGGCCAGCCCGCCGCGAAACTCGTCCTGGACCGGCAGGACCGCTCCGTGCGCTCGGTGCGCCCCTTCGTCAGCCCGCTCGTCCTCGGCACCTTCCGCGACTACGCCGAAACCCTCGTCGAGGCCGGTGTCGCCACCCCCCAGCGGCCCCCCGACGGCAGCGCCGCCACCACCCTCTACTACCACCTCGACATGGCCCGCTTCACCCGCCTCCTCGACGGCGTCGACGACCGCGACGACCCGCGGGACGGCACCGGCCGCACCGCCGACACCTGGAACGGCATCGGCTACGGCGACATCAGCCGCGACGGCAGCAGCAACAGCGGCCGCGTCCTGGTGCGCACCTCCAACGTCTGCGAGTCCAACGCCGCCGGCACCTACCTCAGCCTCCTCGCCTTCGTCGCCAACGACAACCGCACCCCCGGCACCCGCAACGGCGACGACAGCCGGATCGCCGCCGACGCCGTGCAACGCCTCGCCGCCGAGATCAAGCCCCTGATCGACCTCCAGGGCATGTGGGCCGACGAACAGGCCGAGAGCTACTTCTCCGACCTCGGCGAGTCCATCGCGCCGATCTCCCTCCTCTACGAGCACCAGTACCTGGCCCACCAGATCGCCCACCACGACCGCAGCGGCGAGCAGGACACCAGCCGCGTCCTGCTCTACCCCACGCCCTACGCCCTCACCGAACCCCAGCTGATCTCCCTCACCGACCGGGGCGACCGGCTCGTCGAGATCATCGCCGGGGACGAGGACCTGCGCCGCCGCGCGCTCGAACTGGGCTTCCGCGTGCGCTTCTCCGGCGCCGACGGCACCAGCGAACAGCTCAACGCCTACCTCGCCGAGCACGGCATTCAGGTGCCGCAGGAGAACACCGACCGCACCAAGGTCTACGAACCCGACCTGGAGGTCCTGGAGGACATCATCGACCACGTCGGCGACTGCCCACCGCCCGTCCGGGACACACCATGAGGACCGCCGCGACCGCCAGGGCCGCCGCATCCGCCGCGTCCGCCAAACCCACTACGGCCGCCAGGTCCGCCGTACGCGCCGTCCTCGGCCTCGTCCTGCTCGCCGCCGCCCTCTCCGGCTGCACCCGTGACGACGGCCCCGTCACCCTCCGCGTCCTCGCCAGCCCCGAACTCGCCGACGTCGCACCCCTGCTGGACGACCTGGAGGACGACACCGGCGTGCGGCTGGAGCTGGACTACCGGGCCAACGCCGACCTCGCCGGCCAGTACCCCGCCCGCGACGGCGCCCCCGCCCACGACCTCGCCTGGCTCGCCTCCGACCGCTCCTTCCTGCTGCGCGTGCGCGACTCCGACGGCCGCCTCAACCGCCCCGAGTCCACCCCGGTCATGCGCTCCCCGGTCGTCGCCGGCCTCGCCCCCGCCACCGCCCGCGAACTGCGCGCCCACGCCCCCGGCGGCCGGATCTCCTGGGCGGACATCGCCGACGCCGCCGCCGACGGCACCGTCCGCTTCGGCATGGCCGACCCGCGCCGCAGCGACACCGGCCGCGCCGCCCTCGTCGGCGTCGCCACCGCCGCCGCCGGCACCGGCAGCGCCCTGCGTGAACAGGACGTCTCCTGCGACCGGCTGCGCGGCTTCCGCTCCGGCCAGACCCTCACCGCCGTCAGCTCCCGCGACCTGGTCGACCGCTACCCCGGCCGCCAGGACGACACCAACACGCTCATCGCCCACGAGTCCGAACTCCTCGCGCTCAACGCCTCCGGCCGGCTGCGCACCCCCCTGGAGATCGTCCACCCCGACGACGGCATGGTCCTCTCCGACTTCCCCCTGCTGCTCCTCGACCCCGCCCGGCGGCAGGCCTACCGCGAGACCGTCGACTGGCTGCTCGCCGCGGACACCCAGCGCGCCCTCATGGCACGCACCCACCGCCGCCCGGTCAACCAGGAGGTCACCCCCACCGGACCGCTGCGCACCCCCGTCGGCAACGCGCTCTCCTTCCCCGACCGCCTGTCCATCGTCGAGCGGCTGGTCACCGACTACGGCGACCCGGACGACCGCACCGCCGACCACGTCGTCTTCGTCCTCGACTTCTCCACCTCCATGCGCGGCGCCCGCATGGCCGGGCTGCGCGCCGCCTTCCAGGGCCTGAGCGGCGCCGACGAGTCCTCGACCGGCAAGTTCGCCCGCTTCTTCCGCGGCGAACGCCTCACCGTGGTCCGCTTCGGCGGCCGGGTGCTGGAGGAGCGTACGGTCACCGTCCGCGGCGACGCCGACCTGCGCGACCTGAACTCCGTCGTGGCGCACGGGGGTTACGACGACGCCACCGCCCTGTGGTCCGCCCTCGACCGCGGCTACCGCGTCGCCGCCGACGCCGTACGCGACGATCCCGGCCGCCCCGTCGCCGTCGTGCTGATGACCGACGGCGAGAACAACGCGGGCATCGGCTACGACGAGTTCCTGCGCCGTCACCGCGCGCTGGCGCCCGAATCCGAGGCCGTGCCCACCTTCCCCGTCCACCTGGGAGAAGCCGACGCGGACGCCCTGCGGCGGGCCGCCGACGCCACCGGCGGCCGCATGGTCGACGCCGGGCGCAGCTCCCTTTCCGAGGCGTTCAAGGAGATCCGTGGGTGTCATCGACAGTGAGTGGTGGGCCCTGTGGTGGCCCTGGCTGGTCGTGTGGGCGGCGACGGCGGCCTGCTGGGCCGTGCTGCTGCGGTACGCCCTGATCCGCGTCGGCTGGCTGCGCCGGCGCCGCCGGCAGAGCGGCCGCACGGTCCACGGCATGTGCTTCTTCCTGCACGAGAAACGCGTCATGGACCTCTACCAGCAGGGCGGCTTCTCCGCCGCCCTGGAACAGGAGGTCGCCGACCGCATCAACGTCACCAGCGGCATCGGCCTGCGCGCCCGCTTCGGCCTCGGCGGCGGCAAGGCCAACCGCGACGTCACCAAGGAACGCGTCACCGCCTACATCCGGCAGAGCACCCCGATCACCGTGATACGGCTGCTCATGGACACCATGCGCAAGGAGGACGTGGTCGTCCACGCCGACCTCACCACCGGCCAGATCGTCCCCAACCGGGCCCTCACCGACACCCTGCGCGAGCGCGGCGAGCGCGTACCGCTGACCTCCGTGGCGGTGGTGTCGGCGTTCGTCTCCGTCACCGGCCGGTTCACGGCGAGCCGCTCCGCCGACACGGGCGACATCGTGCTGCGCGCCCCCTACGGCGACGGCCCGCACCCGGCCCACGTCCGCGTCACCTGCGAGGCGGCCGGCGTCCGCGAGGGCTTCCAGAACGCGGAGTACTTCACCGGCGAGTTCCAGGCCCGCTGCCTCGGCAAGGTGCAGACGTGGAACGGCGAGACGGGCGAGCTGTCCCTGAACCCGGTGGCCATCTTCCTCTGACCGGTCAGGAGTTCAGCTCGGCCAGCGCGCGCAGGGTCTCCGGGTCCGGTGCCGACACCAGCAGGTCGGTCACCGGGCCCTCCCGCCAGGCCGCCAGCCGCCGGGCGATCCGCCGCCGCGGCCCGACGAGCGAGATCTCGTCCGCGAACGCGTCCGGCACCGCCGCCACGGCCGCCTCCCGCCGCCCGGACAGGAACAGCTCCTGCACCCGGCGGGCCTCCTCCTCGTACCCCATGCGCCCCATCAGCCGGGCGTGGAAGTTGCGCTTCGCGTGCCCCATGCCGCCGATGTACAGGGCGAGCATGGTCTTGACGGGCCGCAGCCCCTCGGCGACGTCGGCACAGACGCGGGCCTGGGCCACGGGCGCGACGATGAACCCGTCCGGGGCGCCGGCGAGCGTGTCCGCGTACAGCCCGGTCCGCTCCGGCGACCAGTACAACGGCAGCCAGCCGTCGGCGATCCGCACGGTCTGCGCGATGTTGCGCGGCCCCTCCGCGCCGAGCAGCACGGGCAGACCGGCGCGCAGCGGATGCGTGATCGGCTTGAGCGGCTTGCCCGTCCCCGTCCCGTCGGCCCCCTGGTAGGGCAGGGCGTGGAACCGCCCGTCGAGCCGCACCGGCGCCTCGCGGCGCAGCACCTGCCGTACGACGTCGACGTACTCCCGGGTCGCGGTCAGCGGCGAGGACGGGAACGGCCGCCCGTACCACCCCTCCACCACCTGCGGTCCCGACAGCCCGAGGCCCAGCAGCAGCCGCCCGCCGGAGAGATGGTCCAGGGTGAGGGCGTGCATGGCGGTCGCGGTGGGGGAGCGGGCCGCCATCTGCGCGACGGCCGTACCGAGCCGGATGGTGGAGGTGTGCGCGGCGATCCAGGTGAGCGGTGTGAACGCGTCCGACCCCCAGGACTCGGAGGTCCACACCGAGTGATAGCCGAGCCGCTCGGCCTCCCGCGCCAGCGCCACCTGCCCGGGGTCGGGGCCGCGGCCCCAGTAACCGAGGGCGAGACCGAGTCGCACAGCACCTCCTGATGGACCGTCAGCCACAGTCGCCGGGCGCGACTGTACGGCAACGGCCCCCCGCCCGGAAAGGGCGAGGGGCCGTGGGAGTGTGTGCCGTGGCGGGGTCAGCCGCGCTGGATGCCGCTGGTGTCCTGCAGGACGCCCCGGCGGCCGTCCTGCGTCTGCGCGACCAGCGCCGTGCCGCGCTGCTCGACGGCCAGGTACCAGGTGCCCGGCGCCAGTTCGGCGATCGGGGTCGGCGAGCCGTCCTCCGCGAACAGCGGCCGCGGCACCGGCACCGCGAACCAGAACGGCGAGAAGTCGCCCGCGGGCTGCTGCGGGGCCTGCGCCTGCTGCGGCTGGGCGCCGTACGGCTGCTGCGGCTGCCCGCCGAACGACGGCTGCTGACCGCCCTGGGCGCCCGGGTAGCCGTAACCGCCCTGCGGCGGCTGGGCGCCGTAGGGCTGCGGGGCGGCGGGGCGCGGGGCGCCGACGAGGGGGGCCTTGAGGGCGGGGACGAGCGGGGTGGCGACGGCGACGGCGGCCAGGATCAGCGTGGCGATGAGCGCGAGGATCAGGCCGGTGCCGGCGTCGGGGCCGTCGGTCGTGTCACCGACGTTGTTCGCGCCGCCCGCCGGGTCGAAGATGTTGCCGAGCGCGCTCCAGGCGGCGAACACCGTGAAGGCGACACCGAACTGGCCCAGCTCAAGGCCCGCGACCTTGCGCGGCTGCGGCAGCCCCCGGGAGACGACGACGAGTGCGGCACCGATCAGGCCGGCGAGTACCACACCGAGGAGGGCCGGCCCGCTCGACCAGAAGTTCGGCGTGTCGTACTCGTCGGGGATCCCGTCGAGCGAGTAGAGGTCGAGGAACGACGCGATGAACAGCAATACCGCTGCTCCGATCACCACGCCGTCGCCTCTAGTGAGGGAGCGGATATTCACTTCAGGTCCTTCGTCAGTCGTCTCGTCGTCGGCAGAGGCGCCGCTGTCACCGTGTCGCCGTGGGGCCGGTGGGAAGCGCGGGGGTGGCCCCTCATCGTACGGACGACCCTATCGTCCGCCCGTCGGGGCTGTCCGCCCGGATCAGCGCGCTGATCACTACCCGCGCAGGAAACTCACGATTCCGTCAGAGATCCCCCGCGCCGCCGCCTGCCGCCACGCGCCGCTGGTCAGCAACGCCGCGTCCTTGCTATCGCGCATGTTCCCGCACTCGATGAACACCTTCGGAACCGTTGACAGATTGAGACCGCCCAGGTCCTCACGCGTGACAAGTCCGGTGCCGTCACCGACGTAGTTGGAGGGCGCGCTGCCGGTCGCGCGCACGAAGTTCCCCGCGATGCGCTCACCCAGCTCGCGCGAAGGGCCCACGATGGCCCGGGTGTCGGCGGCACCCGCCCGCACCTCGCCCGGCAGGATCACATGGAACCCGCGGTTCCCGGCCCCCGACCCGTCGGCGTGCACGGACACCACGGCGTCCGCGTCCGCCTCGTTCCCGATCCGCGCCCGCTCGTCGATGCACGGCCCGAACGGCCGGTCGGCGTCCTGCGTCAGCTTCACCGTCGCCCCCTGCCCCTCCAGCAGGTCGCGCAGCCGGTGCGCGACGTCGAGGGTGAACTCCGCCTCGGTGTACCCGTCGTCGGTGGACGTACCGGTGGTGTCGCACTCCTTGCGGCCCGTCCCGATGTCGACCTTCTTGTTGATGTCGGCGGTGTGCCGGAAGTTCTCCGGGTTGTGGCCGGGGTCGATGACGACGACCTTCCCCTTGAGCGGCCCGGAGGGCGCGGCGCCGGTCGGAGCGGGGCCGGGCCTGTCGTCGCCGGAGGGGGAGGACGAGGCCGTCCCGGACGGCGTGGACGCGGACGACGCGGTGCCGGCCGGGGCGGCCGTCCCCGAGGCCCGCGAACCCCCTCCGCCCGGCCCCCCGGCCCCCTGCACCGCCAGCCACCCGGCCAGCGCCCCGACCACCACCGCGCCCCCCACCACGGCGATCAGCCTGCGGCGCGGGCGACGGGCGGGGGGAGGCTCGAATTCCGGACCTGCGTACGACACGGGGGCCACCCTAGCGGTCGGGCCAGGGGATCACCGGGTGGGCGGGGAGGTCCGGCTGGTGTCGGACGCGGCCTCCGCGGCCGTTCCCGGAGCGGAACCGGGGCCCGGGTCGGCACCGGTCTCGCGGGTCCGCGGCAGCCACACCGCCATCACCCCGGCCCCCGCCACCAGGACGCCCGCCGACACCCGGAACGCCAGCGCGTACCCCTCCGTCAGCGCGACGGCCCCCGTGCTCGCGCCCGTGCGCGCCGCCGCGATGGTGGACATCACGGCGAGGCCGAGGGAGCCGCCCATCACGCGGGAGGTGTTGACCATGCCGGAGACCAGTCCGGCGTCGCCGGGTTCCGCGCCGGAGGTGGCGAGGGCGGCGAGCGGGGTGGCGGCGAGACCGGCGCCGAGCATCATGAGGACGCCGGGCAGCATGATGCCGGTCAGATAGGTGCCGTCGGCGCTCATCGTCGACTGCCAGGCGAACCCGGCCGCGGCGGTCAGCGTGCCGAGGACGGCGACCGGGCGCGCGCCGAGACGGCGCATGCCGCGCGGGGCCACCTTGGAGCCGACGACCACCGCGAGCGAGCTGGGCACGAGGGCGAGACCGGCTTCCAAGGGCGTGTAGCCGAGCACGTTCTGCGCGTACAGCGTCATGAAGAACCACATGCAGAACATCGCCGAGCCGCTGAGGAACATCGCCGCGTTCGCCGAGGACACCGGCCGCAGCGCGAGCAGCCGCAGCGGCATCAGCGGGGCCGCCGTACGCGCCTCGACCAGCAGGAACAGACCGATGAGCAGCAGCCCGGCGCACAGCGGCAGCAGGGTGGCCGTCGCCGTCCAGCCCGTCACCTCGGTCTGCGAGATGCCGTACGCCAGCGCCCCCAGCCCGGCGGTGACCAGCACCGCGCCCGGCAGGTCCAGCCGCCGGCGCTCCCCGGCGCGGCTCTCGGGCAGCCACCGCAGGGCGGCGGCGAGGACGACGGCGCCGACCGGGACGTTGATCAGCAGCACCCAGCGCCAGGACAGCCCGTCGACCAGCAGCCCGCCGACGAGCCCGCCCGCCGCGCCGCCGCCCGCGCCGACGGCCGTCCAGGTGGCGATGGCGCGGGCGCGTGCGGCCCCCTCCGGGACGGCGGCGGTGAGGATGGTGAGCGTGGAGGGGGCGAGGACGGCGGCGCCGAGGCCCTGCGCGGCCCGCGCGGCCAGCAGCTGCCAGCCCTCCTGCGCGAGTCCGCCGCCCAGCGAGGCCAGGGTGAACACCGCGAGCCCGACGAGGAACATCCGCTTGCGGCCGTACAGGTCACCGGCCCGCCCGCCGAGCAGCATGAACCCGGCGAAGGCGATCGCGTACGCGTTGACCACCCATTGCAGTCCCGGACCGCTCAGCCCGAGGTCGGTGCGCATCGACGGCAGCGCCACGTTGACGACGGACACGTCGAGCACGACCAGGAACTGTCCGGCGCAGGCGAGCGCCACCACGAGCCAGGTGGCGGGCGGGGTGCGGCCTGAGGTGCTGCTGGGATGGGTGGGGTGAGTGGGGTCGTCGGGGCCGGTGGTATCTGTGGCTCGGAGCATGAGTGCCATGGTCTCAACCGGCCGGCGATCCCGGCATCGGCATTTCCTCGGCATTTCGTCGCATGCGTGACTCGGCCGTACGGCCCGGTTACGGGTCGTACGACCGAGTGAGCGCCGGTGAGTGGGGCTGCCGCGCAGGTCAGGAGGCCGTGCAGGCGCCGACGACCGGGGGCGTGGAGGTGCCGTTCTTCATGACGGTGAAGCCGAAGCTGGTCGAGGCGCCGGCGGCCAGGCTGCCGTTGCCGTTCGGCCGCATCGTCATGACGGTGCCGCTGCTGACCCAGGTGGGCGAGCCGTTCCAGGTCGCGGAGATCCGCTGCGGCGACGTGACGGTGACGGTCGTGGACCAGCCGCTGATCGGCGCGCTGCCCGCGGTGATGGTCACCCGGCCGTTGAAGCGGTCGCTCCACTCCTCCTGCTTGCTGTAGGTGGCGGTGCAGGTCGCACCGCCCGGCGTGCCGGGGTCGCCACCGGAGGTGCCGCCGAGCGCGTTGAGCACGGCGGTGTACGCGGGCTTCTTGTTGTAGTTGGAGTCGAACAGCAGCGGGGTCCCGCTCGCCCGCCACGAGTACTTGTCGGTGATGCCCCAGACGGTGATGCCGGTGCAGCGGGAGACGGCGAGGCAGGCCCTGACGACGTTGGAGTAACTGGTGGCCTGGGCGGTGCCGGAGCCCTCGATGTCGAGTTCGGTGATCTGGACGTCGACGCCGAGGTCGGCGAAGCGCTGCAGGTTGGCCTGGTAGTCGGACGGGACCGGGGAGGCGCTGTTGAAGTGGGACTGGAAGCCCACGCAGTCGATGGGCACGCCGCGCGCCTTGAAGTCCCGGACCATGTTGTAGACGGCATTGCTCTTCGCGTTGATGCCGTCGGTGTTGTAGTCGTTGTAACAGAGCTTGGCGGCGGGGTCGGCGGCGCGGGCGGTGCGGAACGCCTCCTCGATGAAGCCGTTGCCGAGCTTGTCCTGGAAGGGCGAGTTGCGGCGGGCGCCGCTGTTGCCGTCCTGGAAGGCCTCGTTCACCACGTCCCAGGAGTGGATCTTGCCCTTCCAGTGGCCCATGACCTGGTTGATGTGGTTGTTCATCGCGGTCCTGAGGTCGCCGGCGCTCAGGTTGCCGACCCAGCTCGGCAGCTGGGAGTGCCACACCAGGGTGTGGCCGCGGACCTTCATGCCCCGGCTCTGGGCGTGGCTGACGATCCGGTCGGCGTTGGTGAAGGTGAACGAGCCGCGGCTCGGCTCGACCGCGTCCCACTTCATCTCGTTCTCCGGCGTCACCGAGTCGAACTCGGTGTTGAGCGTGGAGACGTACGGCGCTTCTCCCAGGTGGTTCGCGGCCACGGCGGTGCCGAAGTAGCGGCCCTTCCCGGCGGCGGCTCCCGCCAGGGTGCTCGCGGCCTCGGCGGTGCCGGCCGAGACGGTGACGCCGGCCGCGGCGAGCAGGCCCGCGAGACCGAGGCCGAGTGCCCTTCGGGCACGGGAGGACGTGCTGGAGTGCATGACTGACTCCCGAAAGTTTCGTGCGGGTTTCCGATTGGTTGCGCAGACCGTACGGGCATCCGGGAGTGTCGTCAACGGGGCGGGAGCGCACGGAAGTTGAATGACTGAAGAGTGCGCATGGGGTCACTCGGGGATGCTGCGACTCACTCTGGCCTGCTGAGGTCGAATCGGAAGCGAAACTTTCGATGTCGATCCCGACATGATTCGCAAAGACATCGTTAGATCGTCGAAGCAACGGAATAGTTGCCCCGGCGCACCGAGTTCCCGCTACACATGACACACACGACGACTGACCAGCCCGCCTCCTCGAGGGCCGGCGGGGCCGTGGTCCCGGTCCTCGCCTTCGCGGGCATCGTGGTCGCGGTGATGCAGACCCTGCTCGTCCCGGTGATCAAGGACCTGCCGCAGCTGCTCGACACCGATCCCGCCGACGCCACCTGGGTCCTGACCTCCACGCTGCTCTCCGGCGCCGTGGCGACGCCCATCATGGGCCGGCTCGGCGACCTCTACGGCAAGCGGCGGATGCTCCTCACCAGTCTCGCCGTGATGGTCGTCGGCGCGCTGCTCAGCGCGCTCACCAGCGCCCTGCTGCCGATGATCGTCGGCCGCACCCTCCAGGGCTTCGCCATGGGCGCCATCCCGCTCGGCATCGGCCTGATGCGCGACATGCTGCCGCGCGAACGGCTCGGCTCCGCGATGGCGCTGATGAGTTCCTCGATCGGCGTCGGCGGCGGCCTCGCCCTGCCCGCCGCCGCCCTGGTCGCCCAGCACACCGACTGGCACGCCCTCTTCTACGGAGCCGCGGGCCTCGGCGTCCTCGCCATCGCCCTCACCCTGCTCGTCGTACCCGAGTCCCCGGCGCGCGCTCCCGGCTCGTTCGACCTGCCGGGCGCCCTCGGCCTGTCCGCCGGCCTGGTGCTGCTGCTCCTGCCGGTCACCAAGGGCAGCGACTGGGGCTGGTCGTCGGCCACCACCCTGGGCCTGTTCGCCGCGTCGGCCGTCGTGCTCGCCCTGTGGGGCCTGATGGAGCTGCGGATCACCGCGCCGCTCGTCGACCTGCGCACCACCGCGCGCCGCGAGGTCCTGCTCACCAACCTCGCGTCGATCATGGTCGGTGTCTCCTTCTACGTCGTCTCCCTCGTCCTGCCCCAGCTCCTCCAGCTGCCCGCCGAGACCGGCTACGGCCTCGGCCAGTCGATGGTCGTCGCGGGCCTGTGCGTGGCCCCGCTCGGCCTGACGATGATGTTCACCGCGCCGGTCTACGCCCGCCTGTCCGCCCGCTACGGCCCCAAGGTGACCCTGATCACCGGCCTGCTCGTGATCGCCGTCGGCTACGGCGGCGGCCTCGGCCTGATGGACGCGGCCTGGCAGACCGTCGTCACGTCGGTCGTCCTCGGCGCGGGCATCGGCCTCGCCTACTCCTCCCTGCCCGCGCTGATCGTCGGCGCGGTCCCCGCCTCCGAGACGGGCGCGGCGAACGGCCTCAACACCCTCATGCGCTCCATCGGCACGTCCGTGTCGAGCGCCGTCATCGGCATGGTGCTCGCGAACACGGCGAACGAGGCCGGCGGCGTCCAGATCCCGACCATGCACGGCTTCCGCCTCTCCTTCCTCATCGCCACCGCCGCGGTCGCCGTCGGCCTGCTGCTCGCCCTGTTCCTGCCCGGCCGACGCCCCTCGGACAAGCCGCAACTGCGGGCGAGCAGCGAGGAGGACGCGAACCTGGAGCGCGCGGGGGAGGCGCTGTCCGGGGCCGGGTCCCTGTCTGCGGCCGGGGTGCCGTCCGTGACCGGGGCCGGGGTGCCGTCCGTGTCCGGGGCCGGGGTGTCGTCCGCAGTCGAGTCGCCGTCCGTGACCGGTGCGCTCGCTGCGGCCGGGTCCCCGTCCGCGGCCGAGTCGCCGTCCGTGACCGGTGCGCTCTCAGCGACCGCGTCACTGCCCCCGGCCGAGTCACCGTCCGTGACGGGGGCGCCGTCCGTGGCCGAGTCCCTGTCCACGACCGTGTCACTCTCCACCGCCGCGTCCCTGCCCGCGGCCGAGGGTGTGCCCACGGCCGAGGCGGTGCCCGCCGCCGAGGCGGTGCCCGAGGCCGGACCGCTCCGCGGCTTCCGCGGCCGGGTCCTGGCCGCCGACGGCACCCCGGTCCCCGGCGCCCGGATCACCCTCATCGACCGCCGGGGCCGCCGCGCGGGCGCGACCCTGTCCGCCGAGGACGGCGGCTACGCGCTCACCGTCCCCGCCCCGGGCCCGTACGTCATCGCCGCCCAGGCCGCGGGCCACGCCCCGCACGCCTCCGCGGCGACCCACGCGGGCGACGACCGCCCGGTCGAACTGAACCTGTCACTGCCGGGCGGGACGGTGACGGCGTAGCACCGGCCCGCTCCTCCTCCCTCCCGTACCCTCTGTCGGACCCCGGCGGGGGGTACGGCAGCATGGGCGCGCAGACGTACGTACGACCGGAAGGCCCGCCCATGACCGCGGTACCCGCGCCCGAGATCCTGGCCGCGTTCGAGGCGGCGAAGGGGTTCATGCCCCTCGACGAGGGGCTGGCCCTCTACGCGGCGGCGACGGAGGCGGGCCGGCTGGGCCTGCCGCTGCTGGAGGTCGGCACGTACTGCGGCCGCTCCACGATCCTCCTCGCCGACGCGGCCCGCGCCGCCGGCGTCACGGCGATCACGGTCGACCACCACCGGGGCAGCGAGGAACAGCAGCCCGGCTGGGAGTACCACGACCCGGAGACCGTCGACCCCGAGCTGGGCCTGATGGACACCCTGCCCACCTTCCGCCGCACCCTGCACAGGGCGGGCCTGGAGGACCACGTGGTGGCCCTCGTCGGCCGCTCCCCGCAGATCGCCGCGCTGTGGAACACGCCCGTCGCCCTCGTCTTCATCGACGGCGGCCACACCGACGAGCACGCCGGCGCCGACTACGAGGGCTGGGCGCCGCACGTCGCCGAGGGCGGCCTCCTTGTCATCCACGACGTCTTCCCCGACCCCCAGGACGAGTTCACCGGCCAGGCGCCGTACCGCGTCTACCTGCGGGCACTGGACTCGGGGGAGTTCGAGGAGGTGTCGGTGGCGGGGTCGATGCGGGTGCTGCGGCGCAGGGCGGCGGCATCCGCCTGAGAGCCGGGGCCGGCAGCCCGGCGGTGGCCGTGGGCAGCCCGCAGCGGCAGGCGCCTCCCCTCGCACGAGGGCACGCGTGGAGACAATCCGTGCGACGAGGCAACGGTTCCGGTGGGCCGTGGACTCCTTTGTGTGTCTAGGAGGTGCCCATGGGGGATCGGAAGCAGGCACGGGACGAGGAGTTCCAGGCCTTCGTGATCGGCCGCTGGCCGCGGCTGATGCGCACGGCATTTCTCCTCACGGGGGAGCAGCACGCCGCGGAGGACCTGGTCCAGTCGACGTTCGAGCAGGTTTACGTGGCCTGGCGCAAGGTCGGCTCGGCCGACGAGCCGGAGGCGTATGTACGGCGCGTGATGATCAACGCGCACGCGCGCAAACACCGCAGACGACTGCGGGAGTTCCTGGCGCCGAAGGACGACTCCGGCCTCGCGCACGAGCAGCCCGACACCGGTGACCGCATCTCCCAGGCGGACGACCGCAACGCGCTGCTGAAGGCGCTCGCCCAACTGCCCCCGCGGCAGCGGCAGGCGGTGGTCCTGCGGTACTGGGAGGACCTGACGGAGACACAGGCGGCGGAGGCGATGGGCTGCTCGGTGGGCGCGGTCAAGAGCAACGCGGCGAAAGGCATCGCCAAACTCCGCGCCATACCGGAGCTGGCCGAGATGGTGACGTACGGAGGGCGGAAGTGATGGGCGCGAACCGGGAGACCGAGCACGACATGGCGCACACGTCGCACGCGGACATCGCCTTCCTGCTGGCCGAGGCCGCGGACGAGGTCGAGATCGGTATAGCCCCCTACCAGTCGGTGATCCGGGGCGGACGCCGCCGCAGAGCCCGCCGCTGGGCGGTGGCGGCGGTCACGGCGCTGGTGGTCAGCGGCTCGTCGGCGACGCTGGCGGTCGCGGGACTGCCCGGCGGGGACGGCGACCGGGTGGCGCCGCCGGCCGGGCGGTCGCACTCCGCGACACCGGAACCGTACGGGGCGCGGCGGACCACGCTGGCCACCGGCAGCGACCAGGGCACACAGTGGTCGGTCGTCCTCGACGTGTGGCCCGCGCCGCGCGACGCGGCACAGGCCCAGGCACAGCTGGACGCGATGGCCGAGTACGGGGCGATCCCCGACCAGACCCGCCACGCCTACCAACTGGTCCGCAGCAGCCTGTACGTCGTGCACCGCGTCGTCGGCGACGACGAGTCGCCGGTCATGTGGGCGGCCTTTCCGGAGGGCGGCGCCCCGCCCCAGGACCTCGAGACGGCCGCGGTCCCCCTGGAGCCCGGTGACGACGGCCCGCACCGCCTGGTCGTCGGCCAGGTCACCAAATCCGTCGGGCAGGTCACCTGCACCTGGACGGACGGCACCCGCACGGTCGTCGACCGGCCCCGCGAGGACGAGGACGTCCCGACCGGCCCGGAGTTCATCCGCCACGACACGGGCTCACCGGTCGACTGGTTCGTGTGCCTCGCGCCGAAGGGCGCGGAGTACGCGTCGGCGGAGGTGACCCGGCACGCCGACTAGACCGCTCGGGGCGCCGTCACGTGCCGGCCGGACGCTGCGGGTCCCGGCGCATCGCCCACAGCGGCGGGCCGCCACCCGGCAGCCGCAGCTCGGCCCGTACCGCGAAACCGAAGTGCTCGTAGAAGGGGAGGTTGGACGGCTTGGAGGATTCCAGCCACACGGGCAGTCGGGCCGCGTCCGCCCGCGCCAGGCCCGCGCGCAGCAGGGCCGCCCCGTGCCCCTGCCCCCGGGCGGCCGGGTCGGCGCCGATCACCGCGAGGTACCAGTGCGGCTCCCGCGGGCCGTGCTCGGCGGCGGCCTGGACGGCGTCCCGGAACAGCGGGGCGCGGTCGCCGAGGATCTCCTGGAGCTGCCGGACGGTCTCCTCGTCGGGGACGGCCTTCTCCTGTCCCTCCGGCGGGACCCAGAAGGCGGCCGCGGCGTCCGTGTGCTCGCAGACGCCGTGCCGGCCGTACTGCCGGGTGAGAAGGGTGGTGAAGTACCGGGTCAGGCCCGAGCCGCGGGTGGCGTCGCCGGGAAAGAACCAGCGCATCATCGGGTCGTCGTCGAAGGCGGCCGCCAGGGTGCGGCCGACGAAGGGCGCGTCGTGGGCGGTCGTCGGCCGCGGTGTGTGCTTGATCGGCATACGGGCCATTGTGCGCCACGTGATCTTGGAGGCCCGAAGAACGGGCCCCAAAGCCCGGGTGCACAGCGATAATTGACGTACCGTTGGGCGCCATGCCCATCGACGCAGCGAAGGTGCTCGCCGCCGCACCCCGGACCGGCGAGATCACCTGGAGCCCGAAGGACGTCCTCCTCTACCACCTCGGCATCGGCGCGGGCCGCCCCGCCACCGACCCGGCCGAGCTGCGGTACACCCTGGAGTCCCGGCTGCACGTCCTGCCGAGCTTCGCCACCGTCGCGGGCGCCGGCTCACCGGGGGTGATCAGCGCCCTGTCCATGCCCGGTGTGGACGTCGACCTCGCGCGCGTCCTGCACGCCGGGCAGTCACTGACCCCGCACCGGCCCCTCCCGGCCGCGGGCACCGCGACCGCCACCGACCGGATCACCGCCGTGTACGACAAGGGCGAGGCGGCCCTCCTCGTCCTGCGCACCGACGTCGCGGACGCGCAGGGCCCGCTGTGGACCGGCGAGGCGTGGATCCACGTGCGGGGCGAGGGCGGCTGGGGCGGCGAGCGGGGCCCGGCCACCCGGCGCGAGCCGCCCGCCGGTCCGCCCGACCTGACCGTCGAACGGCCCGTCCGCGAGGACCAGGCACTGCTCTACCGCCTCTGCGGCGACGGGAACCCGCTGCACGCCGACCCCGAGTTCGCCCGGCGGGCCGGCTTCGAGCGGCCCGTCCTGCACGGGCTGTGCACCTACGGCATCACGCTCAAGGCGGTCGTGGACACGCTGCTCGGCGGGGACGTCACGCGGGTGCGGGGCTACACGGCCCGCTTCGCCGGGGTGGTCTACCCGGGTGAGACGCTGAGGCTGCGGATGTGGCGGGGCGTGGGGGAGATCCGGGTGAGCGCCGGCGCCGTCGAGCGGGACGGGGCGCCCGTGCTCGCCGACACCGTCGTCCGGTTGGGGTGAGCCGACGGGAGTGTGCGGAGTGCGTGGCGTGGGTGGCGTGCGTGGCAGTGGACGGCACGCATGGCGTGCGGGGTGTGCGTGGCATTGCACGGCACGCATGGCGTGCGGGGTGTGCCTCCGTTCCTCCGCTCGCGCGCACGACGAGGCCCCGCCCACCTTGTGGTGAACGGGGCCGGGCGCCGTACTGACTGACGAACCGTCAGGCAGCCGCCTCGGTCTGCTGCTCCACCGGCTTGCGGTGCCGGCCGCGGGGGGCCGTCTCGGTGTCGTGCGCCGAGACCGGACCGCGGTGCTTGCCGTGGCCGGGTGCCGTGGCGCCGTCGGCGGGCAGCGGCTGGGACGTGCTGGCGTCGCTCATCGGAAGTGTTCACCCCGTCAAACATGATCCTTTTACAGCCGGGGGAGTCTAACCGGCACGCCTCGGGCCGAATCCAGACGGCCACGCCGACCGGCATTATTTCGTTACGAGTCGTCCCAACGCGGGGCCCGCCAGGGGTGCTTGCTGCAGCGGCACCGGCCGTGGCGCGGCGGGGGCCGGAGGGTCCGGTTCCGACGGCTTCCCCGAGGGCGAAGCCGTGCCGTTCCGGACCGGACCCTCCGGGCTCACGTCCCCCACGGCCCCCACGGCCCCCACGGCCCCCGCCACCCCCACGGCCCCCACGGCCCCCGCGGTCCCTGAGCCCTCCGCGCCCTCCGTGCGTCTTGCGGTCCCCAGGCCCTCCGCGGGTCTCACGGCTCCCGGACCCGCCCAGGCTCCTTGGCCGCCGCCCGTGCCCGTCAAATCCCACGCATACGCCGGGCCTCGCACCCCATCGCCACCTCCAGGGCCCGCGTGACCACCCCCGCCCACATCCGCCCCACCGGCAACCCGGCTCTCCCTCTCCCTCTCCCTCTCCCTCTCGCCTTCCGGCTCCCGCTCGCTTTCCGGACCCCCCTCGCCCCGCTCCGGCGCGGCCACCTCCGCCACTCCGCACGGGGTGCCCGGCGTGGCGTACGGCAGGCGGAGTACGCCGTCGCGGGTCCACAGGCCGACCCCGGCGAGCCAGCCCTGGGGGGCCGGGAGGTGGGCGACCTGCCGCTGGGCCGGGCGCCAGACGCCGATCCAGCTCCCCGCCGGACCGTCGAACCGCAGCGCCACCCCGCAGCTCTCCGGCGTGAGCACCTGCCCCGGCTGGATGGCGAACGGCGTCACCGCGCAGTCCTCCGCGACCCGCAGACAGTCCGGGAACCGCACCGGCAGGGTGCTGCCGAGCACCCCCCAGCCGAGCCGGGCGTGTCCGGGGGAGGGCGCGTCGGAGCGGATCAGCAGCAGCCCGCTGTCGGGGTCGGCGAGCAGCAGCCGGTCGTCGCTGCCCGCGGCGATCTGCAACAGCGGCGACACCTGCCCGCCCCGCTCCAGATCGACGACGACGGCCTTGGTCCGGCCGTCCAGCGCCCGGTCGAGCGCGAGCATCCGCCCCGCCCGGTCCAGCCACACCCCGCCCGAGCAGTGCCCCGGCACCTCGGCCACCCGCTCCGGCCCGAAGGCGCCCCCCGCGACCAGCCACACGGTGGCGGAGCGCGGACCGGCGGCGAGGGCGTAGGCGCGGTGACCGCCCGGTGCGGGCGGCAGCAGCCGCAGCTCGGCGTCCCCGCACTCGACCGCGCCCAGCGGCAGCTCGCCGGTGCCCGGACCGGTCGGGTAGAGCAGCGAGAAGAGGTGCCGCCCGTCGGCGTGGCGGCGGATGAGGACCCGGCCGTCGGTCATCGGCTGCACCTCGGTGCCGGGTTCCTCCGGCTGGTTGCCGGGCAGCGGCACGGCGTAGGGCTCGGGGCCGTCCAGGGTCCAGCGCTCCGGGAACCAGGAGTCGCCGCTGCGGGCGAGACGCGCGGCGTAACCACCGTCCACCGTGATCACGCAGCCCGGCCGCGCGGAGTAGCCGTTCCGGGCGCCGCCCGGGCCGCCGTTCAGGGCGCCTCTCGGGCCGCCGTTCAGGTCCCCGTCCCGGTCTCCCGCCGTGGGCTCGATCGCACAGGCTGTCATCGTTCGGTCACCTCCGGCGACGAAGCTAGTTTTCGTACGCACAGACGGGGGAGGGGCCGACCGGCGCTTCACACATACGGGTGGCCCCGCAGCGGTTCGTCTGAGGGAAGGGGGGCGCGTGTGCTCCACGGGGCGACCGCCTCGTGCGCGGCGGCGGCACCGGTACAGGCGTGCGGAACAGGCAGGTAGCCTGTCTCCCGTGCCCCGTCTGTCTGAAGTCATCACCGCGCTGGAGAACCTGTGGCCCGCCGAGCGGGCGGAGTCCTGGGACGCGGTCGGCACGGTCGTGGGCGACCCCGGCCAGGAGGTCACCCGGGTCCTGTTCGCCGTCGACCCCGTCCAGGAGATCGTCGACGAGGCCGTGAAGCTCGGCGCCGACCTGCTGGTCACCCACCACCCGCTCTATCTGCGCGGGACGACGACGGTCGCGGCCTCCACGTTCAAGGGCCGGGTCGTGCACACGCTGATCAAGAACGACATCGCGCTGCACGTCGCCCACACCAACGCCGACACCGCCGACCCCGGTGTCTCGGACGCCCTCGCGGGCGCGCTGGACCTGCGCGTCGTACGGCCCCTGGTGCCGGACCCCACCGACCCGCGGGGCCGCCGCGGCCTCGGCCGGGTGTGCGAACTGGACCATCCGCTGACCGTCCGCGAGCTGGCCGCCCGCGCCGCCGAGCGGCTGCCCGCCACCGCGCAGGGCATCCGCGTGGCCGGCGACCCCGAGGCGACCGTCCGCACGGTCGCCGTCAGCGGCGGCTCCGGCGACAGCCTGTTCGACCACGTCCGCGCGGCCGGCGTCGACGCCTTCCTCACCGCGGACCTGCGCCACCACCCGGCGTCGGAATTCACGGCGGCCGTGGCCCCCAGCCCCCTCGCGCTGCTCGACGCGGCGCACTGGGCCACCGAGTGGCCCTGGTGCGAGCTGGCCGCGAGCCAGCTCGACGAAATCTCCGACCGGAAGGGATGGGACCTGCGGGTCCACGTCTCCCGGACGGTCACCGACCCCTGGACCGCCCACGCGGCGTCCACCACATCAACTGCAGGAGCCCCCAACTGAACGCCGCGCCCGCCGACCAGATCCGCCTGCTCGACCTCCAGGACCTCGACGTCCGCCTCCAGCAGCTCGCGCACAAGCGCCGCTCGCTGCCCGAGCACGCCGAGATCGAGTCGCTGACCAAGGACCTCACGCAGCTGCGCGACCTGCTGGTGGCCGCGCAGACCGAGGAGAGCGACTGCGCCCGCGAGCAGACCAAGGCCGAGCAGGACGTCGACCAGGTGCGCCAGCGGGCCGCCCGCGACCAGCAGCGGCTGGACTCCGGCGCGGTCAGCTCGCCGAAGGACCTCGAGAACCTCCAGCGCGAGATCGCCTCGCTGGCCCGCCGCCAGGGCGACCTGGAGGACATCGTCCTGGAGGTCATGGAGCGTCGTGAGTCCGCGCAGGCGCGGGTCGCCGAGCTGACCGAGCGCGTGGCCTCGGTGCAGTCGAAGATCGACGACGCGACCGCGCGCCGGGACGCCGCGTTCGAGGAGATCGACGGCGAGGCGGCGTCCGTGACGAAGGAGCGCGGGGTCGTCGCCGGGTCCGTCCCCGCCGACCTGCTGAAGCTCTACGACAAGCTGCGCGAGCAGCAGGGCGGCATCGGCGCGGCGAAGCTGTACGCGCGCACCTGCCAGGGCTGCCGGCAGGAGCTGGCCATCACCGAGCTGAACGAGATTCGCAAGGCCGCGCCCGACACGGTGGTGCGCTGCGAGAACTGCCGCCGCATCCTCGTGCGTACGGCCGAGTCGGGGCTGTAGGGGGCCTCGGGGTGCGGGAGTTCATCGTCGAGGCCGACGGCGGGTCGCGGGGCAACCCGGGGCCCGCGGGCTACGGGGCCGTGGTGACCGACGCGGCCACGGGCGAGACGCTGGCCGAGCGGTCGGAGTTCCTGGGCACGGTGACGAACAACGTCGCCGAGTACCGGGGCCTGCTCGCCGGGCTGCGCGCCGCGCACGGCCTCGACCCGGCCGCCCGCGTCCACGTCCGCATGGACTCCAAGCTGGTCGTCGAGCAGATGTCCGGCCGCTGGAAGATCAAGCACCCCGACATGAAGCCGCTCGCCATGGAGGCGTCCCGGATCTTCCCGCCCGGTCAGGTGACGTACGAGTGGATCCCGCGCGAGCTGAACAAGCACGCGGACCGGCTGGCGAACGAGGCGATGGACTCCGGGACTGCCGCGCAGGGCGGGACTGCCGCGCAGGGCGGGACTGCCGCGCGGGGCGGGACTGCCGCGCGGGGCGGGACTGCCGCGCAGGGCGGGACTGCCGCGCAGGGCGGGACTGCCGCGCAGGGCGGGACTGCCGCGCAGGGCCGGCTCGCCGTGCAGGGCGAGGCCGCCGTTCAGGCCGGGACCGCCGCCCAGGACGAGGACGCCGTTCGGGCCGGGACCGCCGCCCAGGGCGAGGGTGCCGTTCAGGCCGGGAGTGCCGCGCAGGGTCAGCCCGTCGCGCCGGCCGGGACCGGCGCACACGCGGGGACCGCCGCTCAGGGTGAGGCCGTCGCGCAGGCCGGGACCGCCTCTCACGGCAAGGCTGCCGCCCAAGCCGGGACCGCCACGCAGAACGAGCCCGCCCCCGGTGGCGGTGCCGAGAAGGCGCGGGCCGACCTCCGGGCCGCCCGTACCGTCGCGACCCCCTCCGTCGGCTGGGGCTCCGCCCCGGACCTGGGCGCGCCGGCCACCTTCGTGCTGCTGCGGCACGGCGAGACACCGCTCACCCCCGAGAAGCGCTTCTCCGGCAGCGGCGGCAGCGACCCGTCCCTCTCCGCCGTCGGCCGGGAGCAGGCCGAGCGGGTCGCGGCGGCGCTGGCGCGGCGGGGCACGATCCAGGCGATCGTGTCGTCGCCGCTGGCCCGCTCCCGGGAGACCGCCGGGATCGTCGCCGCCCGCCTCGGCCTGGAGGTCGGCATCGACGACGGGCTGCGCGAGACGGACTTCGGCGCCTGGGAGGGCCTGACCTTCGCCGAGGTGCGTGAACGCCACCCCGAGGACCTGACCGCCTGGCTGGCCTCCCCGGACGCGGAGCCCACCGGCGGCGGCGAGAGCTTCGCCACGACCGCCACCCGGATCGCCGCGACCCGCGACAAACTGGTCGCCGCCCACGCGGGCCGCACGGTCCTCCTCGTCACCCACGTGACCCCGATCAAGACACTGGTCCGCCTCGCCCTGGGCGCCCCGCCGGAGTCCATGTTCCGCATGGAACTGTCGGCGGCCTCCCTGTCGGTCGTCGCGTACTACGCCGACGGCAACGCCAGCGTCCGCCTCCTCAACGACACGTCCCACCTGCGCTGAGCGAGAGCGCGCCGCGCGCACCCGCGTCAGGCCGCGCCCGCCGTGCCCACCTGCGCCCGGCCACACCATGCCGCGCGCACCTGCGCCAGACCGTGCCCGCCGTGGCGTACCTGCGCCAGGCCGCGCCCGCCGCGCCCACCTGCGCCAGGCCGCGCCCACCTGCGCCAGGCCGCGCCCGCCGTGCCCACCTGCGCCAGGCCACACCACGCCGCGCCCACCCGCGCCCGCCGCACACACCTGCCCCAGACCACGCCCCACCGCGCGCACCCGCCCCCGCTACCCCCGCCCCGCCCCCTCGCCGCCCAGCGCCGCGGCCTCCCGGGCCAGGTGTTCGACGCGGGCCCAGTCCCGTGCCGCCAAGGCGTCCGCCGGCAGCATCCAGCTGCCGCCGACACAGCCGACGTTGGGCAGGGCGAGGTAGGCGGGCGCGGAGCCGGGGCCGATTCCGCCGGTGGGGCAGAACCGGGCCTGCGGCAGCGGTCCGGACAGTGACCGCAGATAGGCCGTACCGCCAGCCGCCTCCGCCGGGAAGAACTTCATCTCCCGTACGCCGCGCTCCAGCAGCGCGACCACCTCCGACGTGGTGGACACCCCCGGCAGGTACGGCACCCCGGACGCCCGCATCGCGGCCAGCAGCGCGTCGGTCCAGCCGGGGCTGACGAGGAACCGGGCCCCGGCCGCGACGGACTCCTCGGCCTGCGCGGGCGTCAGGACGGTCCCCGCGCCGACCACGGCCTGCGGCACCTCGCCGGAGATCGCCCGGATCGCCTCCAGCGCGCCCGGCGTCCGCAGCGTCACCTCGATCGCGGGCAGCCCCCCGGCGACGAGCGCGCGGGCCAGCGGCACGGCGTCGGCGGGGTCGGCGACGACCACGACGGGGAGGACGGGCGCGAGATCCAGCACGGACGGGGACGAGGACATGACCATGCCCTCATCCTGCCCACCGTGAAGCACACCGCGCAAAGGTCATTGCGCATGCTGCAATCGCCCTCGTGTTCGCCTCGGCGGAGGCGTCAGGCCCGGCTCGGCTCAGTGAAGCGCAGTCCCAGCTCAGCCCAGCTAGGTGCAGCTCAGTGCACCTCCTCCACCAGCACATCCAGCGCCCACGCCCGCCCCGCTGTCGCCGGAGCCTGCGCCTCCACCTCGTAGCCGAGATCCCGCAGCGCCTCGACCAGCTCCGCCGGCCCCGACGGCTCCGCCCCGGCGGTCAGCAGACTCCGCACGATCCGGCCCTTCGTCGCCTTGTTGAAGTGGCTGACGACCTTCCGGGTCGGCGCGTGCAGCACCCGCACGGTCGCCGTCCGCCCCGCCGTCTCGCCCTTCGGCTTCCACGCCGTCGCGTACGCCGCCGACCGCAGATCCAGCACCAGCCCGTCCCCGGCCGCCTCGGGCAGCGCCGCGGCCATCGGCGTACGCCAGTACGCGCCCAGCGCGCCGAGCCCCGGCAGCCGCACGCCCATGGAGCACCGGTACGACGGGATCCGGTCCGTCACCCGCACCGCCCCCCACAGCCCCGAGAACACCAGCAGCGAGCGCGCGGCCCGCTCCCGCGCGGCGCGGCCCAGCGAGGCCAGGTCCAGGGCGTCGTACAGCACACCCGTGTAGATCTCCCCGGCGGGCCGCGCGCCGGCCGTGCGCAGCTCCGCGTTTTTCGCGACCTCCCCGCGCAGACCCTCGCTCAGCCCCAGCACCTCGCGCGCCTTGTCCTCGTCGCCCGCGCACAGCTCCACCAGCTCGCCGAGCACGGCCGCACGGGCCTCGGTCAGCGCGGGCAGCGACAGCGACTCCAGCTTCAGCGGGGCGCCCGGGCCGGAGGAGGCCTTACCCTCCGAGGGCGGCAGCAGGACCAGCACACGTACTCCTTATGTCTCAGCTCCCCGCCAGCGTACGGCGTGCCACCCCGCGCCCCCCGCCCTACGCTCGCTGTATGCCCCGCCGCCCCCTCCGCGTGACCGGCGCCGCCCCCGACGACCCGCTGCGGGCCGCCCTCACCGCGCTGCGCGCCCGACTCGGCGTCCCCGCCGGCTTCCCGCCCGAGGCCCTGGCCGAGGCGGAACGGGCGGCGCGGGAGCCGCGGCTGCCGTCGTACGACGCCACCGGCATCCCCCTCTTCACCATCGACCCGCCCGGCTCCACCGACCTCGACCAGGCGATGCACCTCTCCCGCCGCGGCACCGGCTACCGCGTCCGCTACGCCATCGCCGACGTCGCCGCCTTCGTCACCCCCGGAGGGCCCCTGGACGCGGAGACCCACCGCCGCGTGATGACCCTCTACTTCCCCGACGAGCGCGTCCCCCTCCACCCGCCCGCCCTCGGCGAGGCCGCCGCCAGCCTGCTCCCCGACGGCCCCCGCCCCGCCGCCCTGTGGACGATCGACCTCGACGCGGACGGCCGCACCCGCGCCGTCGACGTCCGCCGCGCCCTCGTCCGCAGCCGGGCCCGGCTGGACTACGCCTCGGTGCAGCGGCAGATCGAGGACGGGCGCGCGGAGAAGCCGCTCGCCCTGCTCAAGACGGTCGGCGTGCTGCGCGCCCGCCTGGAGGCCGAACGCGGCGGGATCTCCCTCGGCGTCCCCGAGCAGGAGATCGTCCCGCGGGACGGCGGCTACGCCCTCGCCTACCGCGCCCCGCTCCCCGCCGACGCCTGGAACGCCCAGATCTCCCTGCTCACCGGCATGGCCGCCGCCGACCTCCTGCTCGCCTCCGGCACCGGCGTCCTGCGCACCCTGCCCGCCGCCCCCGACGGCGCCGTCGGCCGGCTGCGCCGCACCGCCCGCGCCCTGCGCATCGACTGGCCGCACCACGTCTCGTACGCCGGCCTGATCCGCACCCTGGACCCGCACCGGCCCCAGCACGCCGCCTTCCTCCTCGAATGCACCACCCTCCTGCGCGGCGCCGGCTACACCGTCTTCCGCGACGGCGCCCTCCCGCCCCTCACCACCCACTCCGCCGTCGCCGCCCCCTACACCCACTGCACCGCCCCGCTGCGCCGCCTCGCCGACCGCTACACCACCGAGCTGTGCCTGGCCGCCGCGGCCGGACAGGACCCACCGGACTGGGTGCTCGCCGCACTGGAGAGGCTGCCCGCCGAGATGACGGCGGGCGCGCGGCGGGCGGGCACGGTGGAACGGGAGTGCGTGAACGCCGTCGAGGCGGCGGTGCTGGCCGACCGCGTCGGCGACACCTTCGACGCCTGCGTCGTCGACCTCGACGAACGCCGCCCCACCACCGGCACGGTCCAGCTCACCGACCCCGCCGTCATCGGCCGCGTCGACGGCGCACGGCTGCCGCTGGGGGAACGGCTCCGGGTGCGGCTGACGGAGGCGGACCCGGCGCGGGCGACGGTGCGGTTCGTGCCCGCGTAGCGGCGCGGGCTGTGCCACGATCGAGGGAACGGTTCCCGTACCCACGGTCAGGTGATCGGCCCATGTCCCAGTCTGGCGAGCGACCGAAGGAGGGGCGTGACATGACTGCCGTGGCCCACCAGCCGCTCACGCAGGAAGAGATCCTGCTGGAGGGCTTCCTCGCCCTGGACACCCCGGAGGGTTTCCGGGCCGAGCTGATCGAGGGGGAGATCGTTGTGACGCCGCCGCCGGACGGGGATCACGAGGACTACATCGGGCTGATCGTGGAGCAGGTCCTCATGCGGTCGGCGACGCGCATGCAGTTCGCCGGGACGAAGGGCTTGAAACTGGAAGGCTGCCCGAGGGACCACGTGATCCCGGACGGCACCTTCGCCCCCAGGGAGCGGCGGCTCTACCGGGGCGCCGACCCCTGGATGCCCTGCGAGGGCGTGGCCATGGTGCTCGAAGTGACCTCATCCAAGCCCGACGTCGACCGTGAGGTGAAGCGCCGCTGCTACGCCCGGGGCAGCATCCCCCTCCATCTGCTGGTCGATCGCGACATTTCGGCGGTCACCCTCTTCAGCGACCCGGAGGGGCACGACTACCGCGAGCACTGCACCCGGCCCTTCGGCAAGGCCATCGCCGTCCCCGACCCCTTCGGCTTCGACCTGGACACGGCCGACTTCCTCTGATCCCCTGTCCCCGGGGGTGCGAGGTGAGCGTACGGATACGGGAAGACGCCCGGTGGACACGGGCCCGGCTCGGGCGGTGCGGGCCGGCACTCGACCTGCTCACCGCCCGCTTCGACCGGCACGTCTACGCCCCGCACGCGCACGACGAGTTCACGATCGGGGTGACCGTCGGCGGGTTGGAGGTCATCGACTACCGGGGCGGACGCATCCACTCCGGACCGGGCTCGATCGTCATCCTCGAACCCGGCGAGATACACACCGGCGGCCCCGCCGGCCCGGACGGCGGCTACGCCTACCGCGCCCTGTACGCCACCCCCGACCTGCTCGCCGACGGAACCCTCGGCACCGGCCCGCGCCACTTCCGCGAACCCGTACTGGACGACCCCGAGCTGGCCACCGCCCTGCTGCGCACCCACACCGAGCTGAGCGCCTGCCCCGACCCGCTGGAGGCCGAGTCGCGGCTGCCGTGGCTGCTCACGGCGCTCGCCCGCCGGCACTCCACCGCCCGCGCGGTGAGCGACACCGTGCCGGGCGCCGACGCCATTGCGCACGCCGTCCGCGACCGCCTCGCCGACGAACTCACCGACCCGCCCTCCCTCGCCGCCCTCGCCACCGACCTCGGCCTGTCCCGGTACCAGCTGCTGCGCGCGTTCCGTACGGCGATGGGCGTGCCGCCGTACGCCTGGCTCGCCCAGTACCGGGTGCACCGGGCGCGCGGCCTGCTGGAGTGCGGACTGCGCCCGGCGGACGTGGCCCCGCTCGTCGGCTTCGCCGACCAGGCGCATCTGACGCGCTGGTTCCGGCGGGTGCTCGGGGTGACCCCGGCGGCGTACCGCAACAGCGTTCAAGACGGCCGGTGAGCGCCGGCCCGACACTGTGGGGCATGACCGCACGTGGCTGGGCCCTGTTCTCCCTGATGGGAGTCGTCTGGGGCATCCCCTATCTGATGATCAAGGTGGCGGTGGACGAGCTGTCCCCGTCGGTGGTGGTGTTCGCGCGGTGCGCGCTCGGCGCCGCGCTCCTGCTGCCCTTCGCGCTCCGCCAGGGCGGCCTAGCCCGCACCGTACGGACACACTGGAAGCCCATGCTGGCCTTCGCGGTCATCGAGATCGTCGGCCCCTGGTGGACCCTGACCGACGCCGAGCGCCACCTGTCCAGCTCCACGGCCGGGCTCCTCATCGCGGGAGTGCCCATCGTCGGCGTCCTGCTGGCCCGCTTCTTCGGCGCCGAGGAACACGTCGGCGCCCGCCGGATCACCGGCCTCGCCCTCGGCCTCGCGGGCGTCGCCGTCCTCACCGTGCCGCACCTCACCGGCGGCGACGCCCGCTCCCTGGCCGAGGTGCTGGTCACGGTGGTCGGCTACGCCACCGCCCCGCTGATAGCCGCCCGGCACCTCAAGGACGTCCCCACCCTCCAGCTGATCACCCCCTGCCTCGTCCTGGCCGCCGTCGTCTACGCGCCCGCCGCCTTCCTGACCCGGCCCGCCGCCATGCCCTCGGGCGAGGTCCTGGCCGCCCTCGCCGGCCTCGGCGTCATCTGCACGGCCGTCGCGTTCGTGGTGTTCCTCGAGCTGATCAGGGAGATCGGCCCGACCCGCGCCGGAGTCATCACGTACGTCAACCCGGCGGTCGCCGTCGCCGCGGGCGCCCTCTTCCTCGGCGAGGACCTCACCCTCGGCATCGGCGTCGCCTTCACCCTGATCCTGGCCGGCTCCGTCCTCGCGACGGCCGCCACCGGTCCGCGGCGGGAGGTCCGCCGGGTACCATGGTCGACACGGCAGACGAGCCGGGCGGACGGCCGCGTGGAGTCCCCCTAGGGGGCTTCCCGAGGAACGTCCGGGCTCCACAGGGCAGGGTGGTGGCTAACGGCCACCCGGGGTGACCCGCGGGACAGTGCCACAGAGAACAGACCGCCGGGGGCCTCGGCCCTCGGTAAGGGTGAAACGGTGGTGTAAGAGACCACCAGTGCCCAGGGTGACCTGGGCAGCTAGGTAAACCCCACCCGGAGCAAGGTCAAAAGGAGCGCTGTAAAAGGTGCTCTGCGCGGACGCATGAGGGCTGCCCGCCCGAGTCCGCGGGTAGACCGCACGAGGCCGGCGGCAACGCCGGCCCTAGATGGATGGCCGTCGCCGGCGGGCCCGCGAGGACCCGCCGGAACAGAACCCGGCGTACAGCCCGACTCGTCTGCCTCGCCCCTCTCCGATCCGTCACCCGCACGTGTCCCCACCCCCCTCCGCCGGCGCCAGCCACGCCCTGTTCGCGGGGAGTTTCACCGGCTGGTCGGTGGAGTGGTCCCACAGGACGATCGTGCCGCCCGCGACGTTGATGAGCAGGTAGGGGCGGTCGGGGTGCAGGGCGGGGCCCTCGCCGGGGACGGACCGAAGGGCCGTCGTGGGGTGCAGGCAGGTCCAGGAGGGTTCGACGCCGAAGTACGCGGGCGGCCGCGTGCCGCGTTCGGCGGCGGTCCGGGTGCGTTCCGCCGCCGTGCCCGCGGAGTCCAGGGCGAAGCCGCCCGCCACGGCCAGGACGGCGATGAAGAACAGCACGTGCAGGATGACGTTGGTGCGTTCGCCGGGCGCGGCGTAGGAGTGGTGGCGGTGCCGGGCCACACCCCACCAGGCGGGCAGGAGCAGCACGTACGCCAGGGTCGACAGCAGCTTCAGCGAGGCGAGGAGCTGCCAGACCGGCGGCACGTCGAGATCGCCGGTGCTCAGGTCGAGCGCGTCGGCGTACAGGGCGTGCAGCACGGAACCCGCGGCGACGAAGCTCGACACCGCCAGGGTGACCACGAGCGGCACCGCCCACGCCACCCACTCGCCCCACGTCCACTGCCGCACCAGCAGCCACAGACCCGTGACGACGCCCAGGACGAGAGCCGTGCGGAAGAGGTCCGGCGGCGTCCAGCCGTCACCGCCGGCCAGGCCCAGGCCCGTCACCGTGAAGAAGCCGGAACCGGCGAGGGTCACGACGGCGCCCGTCAGCCGGCCGTCGGGGAACAGGCGCCACCCGGCGCGGGCGGTGCCGGCGGCGCCGACGGCCGTCAGCACACCCCAGAACCACCAGCTCGCCGGGACGGCGTGGGCGGCGCACACCAGGGCGAGGGCCGGTACGAACGCCCACGCGACCGCGTGCACGGCCCGGCGCTCGCCCTCCTCCTCCGGCCAGCGCCGCACCGGGTCCTTCCACATGCCGTCCAGCGGCCGCACCGCCACCGCGGACGGGTCCGCCGGACGCCCGGCGCGGGCCAGGCGCAGTGCCTGGCGCGCCGGGCCGGTCACGATGCCGCCGGTGTCGTAGGAGCCGCGCGTCAGCGCCCAGCCGGCCAGGCGCGAACGCCAGGGGGAGCGCAGGGCGCTCCGTCTGCGCCGCGCGTCGATGACGCGCCACGTCGAGCGCGTCTCCCGGTCCCGGTGGAGCGGGTCGGCGCGCAGCACGTACGCCTCCAGCCGCGCGGCGCGCGCCATCTTGCGGACCCGCGCCGCGGCGCCCCGGTCGCAGCCCCGGGCGATGCCGAAGAGCCGTACCTCGATCTCGTAGACCCGCGCGTCCGGGTCGGGGGCGACGGCGTCGCCCAACGGGCCCCGGCCTGCCGGGTGATGGGCGCGGACCGGCCAGCCGTGCCGGGCGAACCGGTCCTCGGCCTCCTGCCAGTCGTCCTGCCCGCCCCGGACCTCGACGAAGACCCGTACCCGCTGGTCGTAGCGGGTCTGTGTCATCGGACCGTCCCTCTCTTCCCGCGCCGCCGCGCCGCCGCCGAACCGCTGCCGGCGAAGCCGCTCTCAGCGGAGTCGCTCGCAGCGAGTCGCTCTCAGCGGGGGAGGGTATGGGGGCGGGTGTGTCCGGGACCAGTTCCGGGGTGAGGGTGAGCAGTCGGTAGGCCGGTGGCTGTGGGGGAGGGGCCGTCGGGCTGGCCCGGGGGGCTTCCGGCTCACGTTCCGGGTCGGGCGGGAACCCGAGAAGCCGGGGAACCGGGTTCGGGCGCGTCGGTCAACGCAATTGCCCCAGCCACTTGTTGAATAATCGTCACATCGGTATACGGCACCACCAACCGCCCGTATAGTGCCGAATATGGCTGCTGGCGGGGGAGTCGGAGCCGCCTCGTCGACGAGGACGCCGAGCTGGGCGGTGCGCATCCGGGGGGCGGACGGGAAGATTGTGGGGGCCGGCGTACTGCTGAGTCCCGACCGGGTCCTGACCTGCGCCCATGTCGTCGAAGAGGCGGCGGACCGGATCACCGCGGAGTTCGTCGCCGCGGCCGGCCCCGGCAACGGCGCCGTGCCCGCGGTGGAAGCCCACGTGGAGGCGTTGGTCCCGAACGTCGTGGACGCCGACGGCGAGTACAGCGGGGACCTCGCCCTGCTGCGGCTGGCACGGCCCAGGCCCGAGGAGGCTCCCACCCGGCTGCACCGGCTGTCCGCCCCCGACCGCCAGGTGCGCATGTACGGCTTCCCGGTCGGCTACGACGGCGGCGTATGGTTCCGTGCCACCGCCGTCGGCGGCACGGGCCGCGACGGACTCGTGCAGCTCGCCCCCGCCACTCCCGGCGAGGTGGCCACCCGCGGCTGCAGCGGCGCCGGAGTCGTCGACATCCCGACCGGCGAGGTCATCGGCATCGTCCTGAACCGCAAGGTGGACCGGAACGGCAATCGGTTCTCGTACATGAGCCCCGCCGAGACCATCGTCCGGTACCTGCCCGGCGTGCACCGCTGGACCGAGGGCCCCACCGCCGTCGACGCCGCGCTGAGATCCACCGCGGACGACACCTCCGAGGCGCCGCTCGACGAGCCGTTCGCCCAGCGCCTCACCGCCTGGCTGCGCGGGGACGACGCCCGGCAGGTGAAGATCAGCGTGGTCCGCCACGACGAAGCAGTCCGCGATGCCACCCTGCGCCGCACCATCACCCTCGCCGACCGCGAGTTACGCACCCCCGTGTCCGTCGACCGCGCCTCTCTGGACCCGCCGGACACGGTCCCCTCGGCCGGCGGCCACGACCTGGCCCTGGACGCCACCCGGAAGACCACCGCCGAGATCGCCGGGCGCATCGCCGAACGCATGGGTCTGCGCAACCCCCCGGAGCGGCCCGCCGTCGACCGGATCAGGGACGCGAAGGTCACCGTCTCGCTCGTCGTCTTCGGCGTCGACGAGGCACGGGACCCGCGCGCCCTGCTGGACCTGCTGGACGTGCTGCGCGCCGGGGGCAGCCGGCTGCTCCTCGTCTTCCGCACCGCGGGCGACTGCCACGACGAGGCGTGCCGACGGCTGGTGACCGAGCCCGCGCTGGAGCGCCGGGCACGGCTCGTCGAACGGCTCAGGGAGATCACCGGACCGCTCGCCCGGGCGCTGCACGAACGCCGGGCCACCGTCGTGCCGTACGGCGTCCGGCCCTTCGACGCCGACCTGGTGGCCGCGCACGCAGCCCTAGCCGATCTCACTCACCGGCGCACCGACGGGCGCACCCACGGCGGGGACGGCCCCCCGCACGGGCCGGACCTCGGCGGCTACGAACGGCTGGCCGACCGGGTCGCCACCCGGCTAGCGGGGACCGTCGCCCGGCTCGACCGGCTGATCGACCGGCGCGAGGAACTCCGCGGCCGGCTGCGCAGCTACCACGTCCTGCACCAGCGCACCACCCACGGCAAGG
This sequence comes from Streptomyces sp. JB150, assembly GCF_011193355.1. Lineage (GTDB taxonomy): Bacteria > Actinomycetota > Actinomycetes > Streptomycetales > Streptomycetaceae > Streptomyces. The sequence goes on along the minus strand of NZ_CP049780.1, from coordinate 2,084,266 downwards.
AGGATCCGGTGGTGGACGCCCTGTACCTGCGGGCACACGAACTGCTCCAGAGCAGACCCTGTGACATCCGGGCGGCCGAGGCGGCGGTGCGCGCCTACACCCGCCGCGTCGAACAGCCGCACCGCGGCGAGGAGTTCTCCTCATGACCGGCCCGGCCTGCGTCAGACCCGACTGCGACGGCGGCCACATCATGGCCACCGGGTTCTGCGACACCTGCCTGCGCCGGCCGCTCGCCCCCACGACCCCGCCGGACGCCGCCGGCACCGCGCGGCCACCCGGCACCGCACCCCCGGGCCAGAGCCAGGGCCGGGGCGAGGGGGACGGGGGCGGCGGCGGACGGCGGCCCGCCACGCCGGGCCCCGGCTCCGTCGAACTCGACCGCGACGGCCTGCCGGTGCTGCCGTACCTGCCGTCCCCCGCCCCGTCGGAGGCCGCCGAGACCACCGCCCGCCCGCCCACCGGGGGACGCCGCTGCGGCACCCCGAACTGCACCGGCGTCATCGGGATCTCCTACGACGGCGGCCCGGCACCCGACGAGGGCTTCTGCCCGCAGTGCGGCACCGCGTACTCGCTGCGGCCCAAACTGCACCCCGGCGACCTCGTCGGCGGCCACTACAAGGTGCTGGGCTACCTCGCGGTCGGCGGCCAGGGCTGGATCCACCTCGCCGAGGACACCCGCGTCCCCGGCCTCCACGTCGTCCTCAAAGGGCTGGTCAACACCGGGGACGCCGTGGCCCGCCGGGCGGCCGTCGAGGAGCGCCGCTCGCTCACCACGCTCCACCACCCGGACATCGTCCGCATCATCACCTACGTCGAGCACCAGGCGCCGGGTGACGCCCAGCCCACCGGCTACACCGTCATGGAGTACGTCGGCGGGCGCTCCCTCGCCTGGCTGCGGTACGCCCCCGACGAGGAGCTGACCCGGCTGCTCGGCGGCCCCCTGGAGTTCGGGCACGTGATCACCTACGGCTGCATGATCCTCGGCGCCCTGGAGTACCTGCACGGCCAGGGCCTGCTCTACTGCGACATGAAGCCGGAGAACGTCATCCACTACGGGCGCCGCATCAAGGTCCTCGACCTCGGCGCCATCCGCTCGATCGGCGACCGCAGCTCCACCCTGACCTACACGAGCGGCTTCGCGCCCCCGCCCACGGAGCTGAAGGAGCGCGGCTTCCACATCGACAGCGACCTGTACACCGTCGGCCGCACCCTCAAGTCCCTCGCCGACCGCGCCACCCCGCCGGTCGGACTGGCCGCCCGCTCCTTCGAGAAGCTGATCCACCGCGCCACCGAGCGCAACGTGACCGCCCGGTTCACCTCGGCGGCCGAGATGTCCCGCCAGCTCTGGGAGGTGCTGCGCGAACACCTGGCGCTCGGCGGCCACGAGCCGTACCCGGAGCGCTCCACCCGCTTCCAGCCGACCGCCGAGGTCTTCGGTGGCCGGCTCGGCGCCGTCCCCGGACTGGAGCACTGGACCGGCCGGCCCGGCGGCGAGCCCCCGCGGCTGCCCGTGGACGCCCCCGCCCCGCGGGCGACGGCCGCCGCCCTGCCCGTGCCGATCCCGGACCCCGCCGACGGCGCCGCCCTGCTGCTCGACGGCCTCGCCGCCGACACCCCCGACCGCATCGCCGACCAGGCCCGCCAGGACACCCGGCTGCACACCGTCGAGGCCGCGCTGTGGCTGTGCCGCGCCTACCTGGACGCGGGCGAGACGGGCCGCGCCGAGGAGTGGCTGGAGACGGCCGAGAACCGCAACGGCCGCCTCGACTGGCGGACGCACTGGCATCGCGGCCTGCTGCATCTCGTAGCCGGCGACGTCGAGAAGGCCGAGGGCGCGTTCGCCGCGACCTACGACGCGCTCCCCGGGGAGGCCGCGCCCAAACTGGCCCTCGGCTACTGCGCGGAGTACCTGTCCGGGCGGCTGCGGGAGTCGGCGGCGCGGGAGAGCGCGGTGGCCGTGGACGCCGGGAGGGCCGCGGGGCGGCCGCACCGCCCCGACGGGACGCAGGCCCGGCGGGCCCAGGCCCGTGAGCGGCAGGCGGAGGAGTTCTACGAGGCCGTCCGGCGGCGCGACCCCACCCAGGGCAGCGCCGCCTTCGGCCTGGCCCGGATCCGGCTGCGCGGCGGCGACCGGCGTGGGGCCGTCGCCGTACTCGACGAGGTGCCGCCCACGGCACGCCACCACGACGCCGCGCGCGTCGCCGCGATCCGGGTGCTGGCCGGGCGGCTGCCCGACGGGACCGGGCCCGGCACCGGCGAACTCGCCGAGGCCGCCCGGCGGCTGGCCGAGCGGCTGCCCGACGCGAGCGGGCCCGGCACCGCGCGGGCGACCGCGGCCGCCGCCGCCGAGCGGCCGGCCGGACCGGGCCTGGACGACGCCGGCTCCCGCGAGCAGCCGGCGCGCGACCGGCTGGTCACCGAGGTACGGGAGTACGCGCTGGTGTGCCGGCCGCCCGGTGGCTGGGGCGACGGCTTCCCCGCCGGGGCACTGTTCGGCCCCGAGGACACCCCCGAGGCGCTGCGCGCCCTGCTGTCCCGGTCGCTGAAACGGCTCGCGGATCAGGCCGGCAGCGCGGACGAGCGCGGCGACCTGCTCGACCGGGCGTACGCGGTCCTGCCCGAACCGGCGGGCCTGCGGGAGCGGCTGCGGGCGCGCCGGCAGCGGCGGCAGCGGCGCGCGGCCTGACGGGCGGCGTGGCAGTGACGGCACGGCGGTGACAGGGCCGGGGGGGGAGGAGGGCGCGGCGAGTGACGGAGTACGGGGGGTGACATGGCGCGGTGGGTGACAAGGCGCGCTGGGTGACGGGACGCGGCGGATGGCACGGCACGGCAGGTGGCACGGCACGGCGGAAGACACGGCACGGCGGAAGACACGGCACGGCGTGAGACGGCGTACGGCGGCGACGACGAGGGCGAGGTGCACGGACGTGGAGACGGGAGAGCCCCGGGCGGGCGGAACGGCCGGGCAGGTCACGGTCGGGCTGGAGATCAGCCAGTGGAAGTACCTGTCGAGCGAGGGGGACGACCCGCAGATGCACGCCATCCTCAGCGTGCGCGTGGACGGCACCGGGGGCGGCGGGTCGGCCGGGCCGCTGCTCGCGCAGGTGCTGGCGGTGGACTGTTCCAGCTCCATGTCCTGGCCCCCGGACAAGCTGCACGCCGCCCAGCAGGCGGCCGTCGCCGCGATCCGGATGCTGCCCGACGGCACCCCGTTCGCGGTGGTCCGCGGCGACGACCGGGCGGCCATGGTGTATCCGGACACGCCCGGCATGGCCCGCGCCGACGCCCGGCGGCGGGCCGAGGCCGAGCGGGCCGTGCTCCGGCTCGTCGCGGGCGGCGGCACCTGCATCGGCGCCTGGCTCGACCTGTCCCGCCGGCTGCTCGCCGAGCAGGACGCGCCCATCGGACACGTCCTGCTGCTCACCGACGGCAAGAACCAGCACGACGAGCAGATGCCGCTCGCCCGGGTGCTGGAGACCTGCGCGGGCCGGTTCGTCTGCGACGCCTGGGGCATCGGCGACGGCTGGGACGCCCACGAGCTGCTGCGGATCACCAGCCGACTGCACGGCAGCGCCTCCTCCGTGCACGACGAGGCCGACCTCCCGGCGGAGTACGAGAAGCTGATGGCCCGCCTGCTCACCAAGACCGTGCCCGAGCTGACGGTCTCCGTGACCCCCATGGGCGGGTCAGCCGTGCGCTACCTCAAGCAGGTCTTCCCGACCGAGGTGGAACTCGTCGCGGAGCCGGCCGAGGAGGGCACGGACGGCAGGGACGGCAGGGACGGTACGAATGGCACGGACGGCACGGGCGGCACGGGCGGCATCCGGTTCGTCACCCGCGCCTGGGGCGACGAGACCCGCCGCTACCAGCTGTGCCTGTCCGCCGACCCCACCGGCCACCCGCGCGGGGTGGACCTCCAGCTCGCCGTCGTCTCCGTCGGCGTCCCCGGCGGCGAGGTGCTTCTGCCGCCCCCGCAGCCCTGCGTCGTCCACTGGACCGACAACCCCGCCCTGTCCCGGCACACCGACGCCCAGGTCGAGCACTTCGAACAGCACCAGCGGCTCGGCGAGGCCGTCGCCGCCGCGGCCGACGCCCACCGGCGCGGCGAGCGCGACCTCGCCGAACACCAGCTGGGCCGGGCCGCCCAGCTCGCGCAGGCCATGGGCGCCGACGAGCAACTGGCGCGGCTGGCCCGCCTGGTGGAGATCGTCGACGCCGGGGCCGCACAGGTCAGGCTGCGTCCCGAGGTGACGGCGATCGACTTCCAGCACCTGATCACCGCGAGCAGCCACAGCACCTACGGCCCCGTCTCCGGCATCGACGCCTCGGGCACCTCGGGCGCCGCGGGCGCCGGCGGGACGGGCGAGAGCGCGGGAGCGACCGTACCCTGCCCGGCGTGCCACCGGAAGGTGCCGGCGACGTCCCGGTTCTGCACCTACTGCGGCCACCCCTTCGCGGAGCGGCCATGAGTACCACCCGCCAGGAACTGGTGCGCCGCCTGCGGCGGTTGCTCGCCCTCGCCCTCGCCACCACCTGCGTCCTGTTCGTCGCCTACCGCGGCGTCCACGACGACACCGTGCCGCTCGCCTCCTCCAGCACCCCCGGCATCCTCGCCGTCGACACCGCGCGGCACGCCATGCGCCAGGCCCACGAGGAGATCCGCGACAGCGGCCCGGAGGGCGACATCAGCGGCGAGTTCCACACCTGGACCTCGGTCGCCCACCAGAGCCTCGCCCTCGCCGCGTCGGAGAACGTCACCGGTGCGAAGGGCCGCCACGACCTGCAGACCATCACCGGGCTGATCGCCGTCTACTCGGCCTGGGTGGAGCGCTGGGGCCAGGAAACCGACACCGGCTCCCCGCTGCGCGCCGCGTACCTGCACTACGCGGAACGGGTGCTGGGCCTGGACAGCGCGCCCGGCACCGACGGGGACGTCATGAGCCGCCTCGACGCCCTGCGCGCCGAGCAGCTCGCCGAGGCCGAGCGGCAGGCGGCGTTCACCTGGCAGCAGGCCCTGTGGTGGAGCGCGGTCGCCGCCCTGTACGTCGCGCTGTGCCTGGCCCTGCTGGAGGCCCAGCGGTTCCTGCGGCGCCGCTTCCGCAAGCCCGTGCAGCTGCGGCTGCTCGCCGCGACCGGGGTGTGCGCGCTGGGCGTGCCGGTGCTGGCGTGGCTCACGATCGAGGCGCACGGCGCGATGGCCGACACCCTCGGCTGGATCCGCGTACGCCGCCAGGACCCGGACCTCGTCCCGGAGGTCGCCGACAACGTGGAACGGTCGCTGGCGGACGCCGGCCTGTGGTCGTCGCTGTCCGACTGGGTGCTGTGGGGAGGGGCCGTGGTGATGGCACTGACACTGTGGGGGCTGCGGCCGCGGATCGCCGAGTACCGGTTCCGGGGGACACGATGAGCCGGCCCCTGCCCCAGGACCCGCCCGTGCCCCAGGACCCGCCCGGTCCCCGGGCCCGCGTTCGGCCGCGTACGCTCGTCGCGCTCGCCGTCTGCCTGGCGCTGCTCGCCGCCGGTGTGTACGCGGGGGTGCGGTGGGCGCAGGCCCGCCAGGGCACGGTCACCCTGCTCGCCAGCTGGACCGGCCGCGAGGCGACGGAGTTCGAGGAACGGGTCATCGAGGACTTCGAGGACGCCTACGACATCGACGTCGTCTACCAGGGCAGCTCCGCGCTCAGCCAGGTGCTGGCCGCCGACATAGCGGCCGGCAACCCGCCGGACGTGGTGGTCGTGCCCGGCCCCGGCGAACTGCTGACCTACGCCGGCGACGGCCGGCTCCGCCCCCTCGACGGGCTGTTCGACGCCATGCGGTACGACGAGATGTGGGCGCCCCGGGTCCCGGGCGAGCGCGGCGCCCTCCACACCTACTGGCTGCCGGTCAAGACCAGCCTGAAGAGCATGGTCTGGTACACGGGCGACAAACCGGCCGCGGCGTCGGCGGACACCCCCGGCCGGTGGTGCCTGGGCCTGGAGGACGGTGCCGCGTCCGGCTGGCCCGGCACCGACTGGGTCGAGGACATCCTGCTCCAGCAGGCCGGGCCCGAACGGTACGAGGACTGGGTGAACGGCACGCTGGGGTGGACCCACGACGACGTGCGCGAGGCCTGGCGCACCTGGGGCGAGACGGTCGGCGCGGGCGACCGCGAGCGCGCCGCGAAGCTGCTGACGACCGGGTTCGCGGAGGACTGCGCCGACACCGGGCGCCTGGAGCACCAGGGGTCCTTCCGCGCGGACCACTGGCGGGCGGCGGGCGGCGACTACGTCCACTCCGCCCAGGTGATCCCGGGCGCCGGGCCCGAGGCGGGGGCCTGGGAGGTCTCCGGCGACCTCGCGGCCCTGCTGACCGACAACCCGGACGCCCGGCAGCTGATCCGCCACCTCGCCGACCCCGCCACCGACCTGCCCGACCACTCCGTCAACCGGGCCGCGACCGAGAACCCGGGCGCCGACACCATCGAGGCCCGGATCGCCGGGACACTGCGCGAGGACGGCCCGACCCGCTGCTGGGACGCCTCCGACGCCATGCCCCGCACCCTGCGCGACGCCTTCCACCAGGCGGTGCTGCGCCACCTCGTCGAACCGGAGGCGCTGGACGAGCAGTTGCGACACCTGCAGGAACTCAGCGTCGAGCAGCGACTGCCGGTGTGCGGCGGCGACGGCCGAGCGGGGGAGGGCTGAGCCGGGGGGACCACTGAGCCGGAGGGGGTGGTCTGCTGAGTGAGGGTGAGCGCTGAGCCAGGGGGTGTCCGCGGAGCGGCGAGCCCTCAGCTCTCCGTCGTCTCCTCGAACAGCGCCTCCTGCTCGCCGCCCTCTCCTTCCGCCTCCCGCTGGAGCCGCTTGACCCGGGCGCCGACCACGACCGCGGTCCCGGCGGCCACCGCGCCGAGCGCCACCGGGACCATCCAGCCGCGGTCCAGCACATGGCCGAGGGCGTGGTCGAGGGAGAGGCGGCCGGGCCCGGCGACGGCGATGCCGGTGGCGGCGAGGCCGAGGGTGGCGGCGTACTCGTAGCCACCGCCCTGGTTGAAGAAGCCGTTCGGGGTGTGCACGGCCGCGGCGCCCGCCATCGCGCCGGCCGCCGCGGCGCCCGCCGCCGGAGTGGCCAGGCCCAGCGCCAGCAGGGTGCCGCCGCCGGTCTCGGCGAGGCCCGCGGCGGTGGCGCTGGCCTTGCCCGGCCGGTAGCCGACGGACTCCATGAACTGGCCGGTGCCCGCGATGCCGTGGCCGCCGAACCAGCCGAACAGCTTCTGCGTGCCGTGCGCCACGAGCACGCCGCCCGTGCCCAGCCGGAGCAGCAGCATGCCCAGATCACGTCGGTCGTAGAACGTCACGTTGACTCCCGGAGCAGACGAACGGAACAAGCGTGTGAGGCGACCCCGCCCCGGTTCCCCCGGCCCACGGTTCCATCCCCGCCGCCCGGGGACCCGTCCGCGACGGCCGTTCGGGTGACAGCGGGCGCACACGCGCGCACGACGCGACCGACCGAGAGCGGGCGGTGTGACACGGCAGCCGTTCCACGGCCCGGTGCCCGCCCCGCGGTGTGTCGCGGGGACCCCCCGGCCCGGTGCCCTGGAACGGCTGCCGTCTCTCCCCCCACCCCGGTGATGGTCAGCGGAAGCCCGGCACTCCAAGTGTGAAGTTCCTGTGGAGGAAGTTGAGCACATGTCACCCATCCGGGGCAACGGGGCGGATGGGGAAACTCCGTTTGCCCGGGCGGGCCCGGCCGCCGGTCAGCCGCGTCCCACGTACGGCATCGCCGTCGCCAGCACCGTCGCGAACTGCACGTTCGCCTCCAGCGGCAGCTCCGCCATGTGCCGGACCGTGCGCGCCACATCGGCCACGTCCATCACCGGCTCCGGCACGATCCGTCCGTCCGCCTGGAGCGCCCCGGTCTCCATCCGCGCCGTCATGTCGGTCGCCGCGTTGCCGATGTCGATCTGCCCGACGGCGATGCGGTACGGCCGCCCGTCCAGCGACAGCGACTTGGTCAGTCCGGTCAGCGCGTGCTTGGTGGCGGTGTAGGCGACCGAGTGCGGACGCGGCGTGTGCGCCGAGATCGAGCCGTTGTTGATGATCCGGCCGCCCTGCGGGTCCTGCTCCTTCATCTGCCGGTACGCCGCCTGCGCGCACAGGAACGCCCCGTTGAGGTTGGTGTCCACCACATGCCGCCACGCCTCGTACGGCAGCTCCTCGACCGGCACGCCGCCCGGCCCGAACGTCCCCGCGTTGTTGAACAGCAGGTCCACCCGCCCGAACCGCCCGGCCGTCGCCGCGAACAGCGCCGCCACGTCCCGCGGGCGTGACACGTCCGTCCGTACGGCGAGCGAGGCGCCCTGCGGCACCAGCGCCGCCGTCTCCTCCAGGGTCTCGCTCCGGCGCCCCGCCAGCGCCACCGACCAGCCCGCGCGCAGCAGCTCCACGGCCACCGCCCGGCCGATGCCGGAGCCCGCGCCGGTCACCACGGCGATCCCCGGCCGGCCCGTCGCCCCGCTTCCCGTTCGCTTCTCGTTCATGGGCCCGCAGCGTACGGGAGGGTCCGCCATCCGGAACTCATCCATCCGACATGTGGTTGTCGTGAACGCGCCTATCGCGAGTCGTCCCCGGCCACTCCAATGCGTGAGGCATCCATCTGTCAGGGGAGGACCGGATGACTCACGCAGCCCGTCAGCCACAGCACGCCCGCGAACTGCGCGCCGCCGCCCGCCACATCGGCCGCCGCCGCTTCCTCACCGCCACCGGCGCGGCCGCCGCCCTCGCCTTCGCCGTCGGCCTCCCGGCCGCCGGCACGGCGAGCGCCGCCGAACTCGACGCCGCCCGCCTCACCGAGAACCCCTTCACCCTCGGCGTCGCCTCCGGCGACCCCCGGCCCGGCTCGGTCCTGCTGTGGACCCGCCTCGCCCCCGCCCCCTACCAGCCCGACGGCGGCCTGCCCGCCGAGCGCGTCACCGTGCACTGGGAACTCGCCCACGACGAGCGCTTCCGCCGCCCCGTCAGACGCGGCACCGCCCACGCCCACCCCGAGTTCCACCACACCGTCCACGTCGAGGTCCCCCACCTCGCCCCCGGCCGCGTCTACTACTACCGTTTCCGCGCCGGCGACTGGACCAGCGAGACCGGCCGCACCCGCACCGCCCCCGCCCCCGGCGATCCCACCACCGCGCTCCGCCTCGCCGCCGTCTCCTGCCAGGCCTACCACGACGGCTACTTCACCGCCTACGGCCACCTCGCCCAGGACGACGTCGACCTCGTCCTCCACCTCGGCGACTACCTCTACGAGTACGCCGTCGACGCCGCCGGCGGACAGCGCCGGTACACCGACCGCGTCCTGCCCGCCCACTTCAACCGCGAGACCGTCACCCTCGAGGACTACCGCCTGCGCTACGCCCTCTACAAGACCGACCCCGACCTGCGCGCCGCCCACGCCGCGCACCCCTTCGTCGTCACCTGGGACGACCACGAGACCGAGAACAACTACGCCGGCGACACCCCCGAGAACGACGTCCCGCCCGAGGAGTTCCTGCTGCGCCGCGCCGCCGCCTACCGCGCCTACTGGGAGAACCAGCCCCTGCGCAGCCCCCAGCTCCCCGAAGGCCCCGACATGCGGCTCTACCGCCGCCTGCACTGGGGCCGGCTCGCCCAGTTCGACATCCTCGACACCCGCCAGTACCGCACCAACCAGGCCTACGGCGACGGCGCCCGCGTCCCCGGCCCCGAGGTCGACGACCCGGCGCGCACCATGACCGGCGAGACCCAGGAGCGCTGGCTGCTCGACGGCTGGCAGCGCTCCAAGGCGCTGTGGAACCTCATGCCGCAGCAGGTCGTCTTCTCGCAGCGCAAGTTCGACCTGACCGAGCCGTCGCGGGTGTCGATGGACGCCTGGGACGGCTACCGCTCCTCACGCCGCCGGGTGCTGGACGGCGCGCGGGCGGCCGGCGTCGAGAACCTGATGGTCCTCACCGGCGACGTCCACGTCGGCTACGGCTTCGACATCAAGGAGGACTTCGACGACCCGGACTCCCGCACCGTCGGCGCCGAGATCGTCGCCACCTCGATCGCCAGCGGCCGCGACGGCGCCGACAAGCCCGCCAACTGGGACACCTACATGCGCGCCAACCCGCACCTGAGGTTCTACAACGGCCGGCGCGGCTACGTCGCGGTCACCCTGGGCCGCGAGCAGGCACGCGCCGACTACCGGACCGTGCCGTACGTGACCACGCCCGGGGCGCCGGTCACGACGGCCGCGTCCTTCGTCACCCGCGCGGGGGAGCCGGGGCTCACACCGGCATGAGGTCGCCGGCGGAGTCCCCGGTGGGGTCCGCGTCGGGGGTCTCACCCGGGTAGCGGACGCCGACGCGGTCCCGGATCGCGTCGAGCGTCCGCATCACCGCGAGGGTGCCGTCGAGCGGGACCAGCGGGGACTCGGTCTCGCCGGCCCGCAGCGCCCGCATCACCTCGCGGGCCTCGTGCTTGAAGCTGTTGTGCGCGCCGGCCGCCTTGTCGTGCACGAACTCCTCCGGCTCGCGTCCCGCGCGGTGCAGCACGAACCGCTCCGGGTGGAAGAAGCCCTGCGGGATGTCGATCCGGCCCAGCGAACCGGTCACGGACGCCGCCGTCGGCGTACCGCCCACGATGGAGCAGTGCACCGAAGCGAGAGCACCGCTCTCGTAGGAGAGCACCGCACCCGTCTGGAGATCGACGCCCTCCTCCGAGAGCACCGCACTCGCCGCGACCCCGGCCGGCTCACCCAGCAGCAGCTGCGCGAACGACACCGGATACACCCCCAGATCCAGCAGCGCGCCCCCGCCCTGCGACGGATCCCGCAGCCGGTGCGACGGCGGGAACGGACCCGCCAGCCCGAAGTCCGCCTGCACACTGCGCACCTCGCCGACCGCCCCGTCCGCCACCAGCGCCTTCAGCCGCCGCATCAGCGGGGAGCAGTACATCCACATGGCCTCCATCAGGAAGCGCCCGTGCTCCCGCGCCAGCGCCACCAGCTCCCCGGCCTCCCGCGCGTTCAGCGTGAACGGCTTCTCCAGCAGCACGTTCCGCCCCGCCGCCAGGCACAGCCCGGCCGCCGCCCGGTGCGCCGCGTGCGGGGTCGCCACGTACACCACGTCCACGCCCTCGTCCCGCGCCAGCCCCTCCCAGCCGCCGTACGCCCGCTCGATCCCGAACCGCTCCGCGAACGCCGCCGCCGACGCCTCGCTGCGCGACGCCACCGCCACCACCTCCGCGTCCGGCAGATCCACCAGATCCGCCGTGAACGCGGCGGCGATCCCGCCGGTCGCCAGAATTCCCCACCGCACGCTGTCCGCCGTCATTCCCCGCCCACGCTCCGCTCAGTGACACCAGGCACTCCGTTCGAGCTGAGAGCATAGGGACCGTACTGCGGAAAAAGGGAGGGCCACATGCCCGAAGGCGGGGCATCCATACCGGAACTGTCACAGGCGGCCGCCCCCGAGGCACGGCCGCCCCTGCGTGCCCGGCGCGCCGCCGGACTGCTGCTGACCCTGGTCCTCGGTGGCCTCACCGCCACGCCCCCGCTGGCGATGGACATGTACCTCCCCGCCCTGCCCGAGGTCACCCGCGCCCTCCACGCCCCCGCCGCCACCGTCCAGCTCACCCTCACCGCCTGCCTGGCCGGCATGGCGCTCGGCCAGCTCGTGGCCGGTCCGATGAGCGACCGCTGGGGCCGCCGCCGCCCGCTGCTCACCGGGCTCGCCGTGTACGTCGTCGCCACCGCCCTGTGCGCGTTCGCGCCCACCGTCGAGACCCTGGTCGCCTTCCGCCTGGCCCAGGGCCTCGCGGGCGCCGCCGGCATCGTCATCGCCCGCGCGATCGTGCGCGACCTCTACGACGGCGTGGAGATGGCCCGCTTCTTCTCCACCCTGATGCTGATCTCCGGGGTCGCCCCCATCGTCGCCCCGCTGATCGGCGGACAGGTCCTGCGGGTCACCGACTGGCGGGGCGTGTTCGTCGTCCTCACCGTCGTCGGCGCGCTGCTCGCCGTGGTGGTGTGGGCGAAGCTCCCCGAGACGCTGCCGCCCGCCGGCCGCCACTCCGGCGGCGTCGGCGAGACCCTGCGCTCGATGCGCGGCCTGCTCTCCGACGCCCCGTTCACCGGCTACCTCCTCGCCGGCGGCTTCGCCTTCGCCGCGCTGTTCGCCTACATCGCCGCCTCCCCGTTCGTCATCCAGGAGATCCACGGCGCCTCCCCGCAGACCTTCAGCCTGCTGTTCGGCCTGAACTCGGTCGGCCTCGTCCTCGCCGGGCAGATCAACGGCAGGCTGCTGATCGGGCGGGTCCGGCTGGACCGGGTCCTCGCCGTCGGCCTGACCACCGTCGTCCTGGCCGCCACCGCGCTGCTGCTGATGTCGCTCGGCGTCTTCGGCGAAACCGGGCTCACCCCCGTGGCCGCCGCGCTGTTCGTCCTGATGTCCGCGATGGGCATCACGCTGCCCAACACCCAGTCGCTCGCCCTCATGCGCACCCGGCACGCGGCCGGCTCCGCCTCCGCGCTGATCGGCACCTCCTCCTTCCTCATCGGGGCCGTCGCCTCCCCGCTCGTCGGGATCGCCGGGGAGGACACCGCCGTACCGATGGCGGTCGTCCAGCTGGTGGCCGCACTGGTCGCCACGGCGTGTTTCGTGGCACTGTGCCGCCCCTGGGAGGCGGGCACGAGCACCGAAGGGGCGGTTGTTTCGCGCGCGGACGCGCCGAAGCGGAACGAGGAGGGGGAGGAGCGCTGAGCGCACCGAAACTGCGCAGCGGCACACCGGAACGGGCCGGGCTCGACCCGGCCGAACTGGAGCACCTGGTCCGCGAGGTCCGCGACCTCACCACCGGCGACCGCCCCTGGGCGGCCGGCGCGGTCGTGGTCGCCGGACGCGGACCGGTGATCGCGGTCGAGGAGGCGGCGGGCTGGGCCGTGCGCTACGCCGCCTACGACCCGCAGCGCGACACCGGAGTGGAACTGCCCGAGACGGCCCGCGTCCCGATGGCCGTCGACACCCCGTTCGACCTGGCCTCCCTGACCAAGCTGTTCACCTCGGTCGCGGCGGTCCAGCAGATCGAGCGCGGCACCCTCGGCATCGACGCGGCGGTCGGCGCGTACCTCCCCGAGTTCCGCGCCGCCGCCCGGCACGGCATCACCGTACGGCAGCTGCTCACCCACACCTCCGGGCTGCGGCCCGACCTGCCGCTGTACGACTGCGCCGACGACGCCGAACGGCTCGCCCTGCTGCGCGCCGAGCCGCCCACCGGCGAACCCGGCGTCCACCGCTACTCGGACCTCAACATGCTGCTGCTCCAGCACGTCCTGGAACGCGTCACCGGCCGCCCCCTGGACGCCCTGGTCCGGGACGGCATCACCCGCCCCCTCGCCATGACGGCCACCCACTTCGGCCCCTGCCCCGGCGCGGCGGCCACCGAGGACCAGCGGCGGCCGTGGGCCAAGGCGGACCGGGGCATGCTGCGGGGCGTCGTGCACGACGAGAACGCCTGGGCGCTCGGCGGCGTGGCCGGGCACGCGGGCCTCTTCTCCACGGGGCGGGACCTCGCCGTCTTCTGCCGGGCGCTGCTGGCGGGCGGCGCGTACGGTCCCGCGCGCATCCTCGGCCCCGACTTCGTGGAACTCCTGCTCACCCCGCCCGGCCTCGGCTTCGCCCTCGACCAGCCCTGGTTCATGGGCGCCCTGGCGGGCCGGGGCGCGGCCGGGCACACCGGCTTCACGGGCACGTCCCTCGTCCTGGACCCGGCCACGGACACCTTCCTCATCCTGCTGGCGAACACGGTCCACCCCCGCCGCCGCGCCCCGGACAGCAGACCCAGGGCAGCGGCGGCGACACGGGTGGCCCGAGCGGTGCGGGGGGTGTCGGCGGTACGGGGCGTGTGAGCGGTGTGTGTCCGAATCGGACCCCCACTCGCCCCCGCCCCCGCCCGCCCTAGAATCGCAAGGTGAACGCCCCCGCCCCCACCCCCCTCTCCGCCCCCGCCGACACCCTGCGTGCCGCGCTCGCCGGGCTGCTCGACGGGCTGCCGCCGAAGCAGGCCGCGCAGGCCGTGGAGCGGCTGATCGCGAACTACCGGGGGGCGACCCCGACGCACGCGCCGATCCTGCGGGACCGGGCGGACGTGGCGGCGTACGCGGCGTACCGGATGCCGGCCACCTTCGAGGCGGTGCGCTCGGCGCTCGGGGCGTTCGCCGACGCGGTGCCCGGGTGGGTGCCCGGCAGCCACACCGACGTCGGCGGCGGGACCGGCGCCGCCGCCTGGGCGGTCAGCGCCACCTGGCCGGGCGTGCGCCCGGTGACCGTGCTGGACTGGGCCGAGCCCGCGCTCGCCCTCGGCCGGGAGATCGCCGCCGCGAACCCCGGGCTGCGCGACGCCCGCTGGCAGCGCTCTCGCATCGGAGCGGCGCTCTCCCTGGAGAGCACTGATCTCGTCACCGTCTCCTACGTCCTCAACGAGCTGTCCGAGCCCGACCGCGCCGCCCTCGTCGACGCCGCCGCCGCGGCCGCGCAGGCCGTCGTGATCGTCGAGGCCGGCACCCCCGACGGCTACGCCCGGATGCTCGCCGCCCGCGACCGCCTCGTCGCCGCCGGCTTCCGCGTCGCCGCCCCCTGCCCGCACGGCGCCGCCTGCCCCATCGCCCCCGGCACGGACTGGTGCCACTTCTCCGCGCGGGTCAGCCGGTCCTCCCTGCACCGCCAGGTCAAGGGCGGCTCCCTCGCCTACGAGGACGAGAAGTTCAGCTACGTCGCCGCCACCCGCCTCCCCGTCACCCCGGCCCCCTCCCGGGTCGTCCGCAAGCCGCAGATCCGCAAGGGCCAGGTCCTCCTCGACCTGTGCGAGCCCGACGAACGGCTGCGCCGCGTCACCGTCACCAAGCGCCACGGCGACGACTACCGCGCCGCCCGCGACACCGACTGGGGCGACGCGTGGCCGCCGGCGCGGGACGCCGACGGCCACGACTAGGGGTCATTTCCTGTCCTCCTGAAGCCTGCGCAGCAGCTCCCGCTTCTGCGCCTGCGGGTCCTGGCCGCCGCCGACCCGGCCGCCCTTGCCGCCGCCCCGCAGGGCCGTGCGGCCGAGCTTCCGGCGCGTACCGCCGACGCCCAGCAGGTTTCCGGCTCCGCCTCGGGTCATGGTGTGCCTCCTCGCTCCTCGTGAGGTGATGGACTCCCTCGATCGCGAGAGTTGACGAGACGTCTCGTCTCGTAAATCCATCCCGCTCAGCGTGCGGCGAGACGTACCGTCTTGTCAACCTGATAGATTCGAGCCATGTCCTCAGCCACCAGGAAGCCCGCCCCCGACGCCACCCGCCGCAGCGAGAAGTCGCGCCGCGCCATCTACGACGCCGCCCTCGCGCTCGTCGGCGAGGTCGGCTACCCCAAGACCACCATCGAGGGCATCGCCGCCCGCGCCGGCGTCGGCAAGCAGACGATCTACCGCTGGTGGTCCTCGAAGGCCGACGTCCTGATGGAGGCCTTCCTCGACCTGGCCGAGCAGGCCAACGAGCAGGCCGGCGGCGAGCCCGGCGACCACGCCCTCCCCGACACCGGCGACCTCGCCGCCGACCTCAAGCTGGTCCTGCGCGCCACCGTCGACGAACTGCTCGACCCGCGCTTCGAGGTCCCCAGCCGCGCCCTCGCCGCCGAAGGGGTCGTCAACGAGGAGATGGGTCGTACCGTCGTCGCCCGCCTGCTCGAACCCTCGCTCCAGCTCTACGCCGACCGGCTGCGCGCCGCCCAGGACGCCGGGCACGTCCGCCCGGACGTCGACCCGCGCATCGCCCTGGAACTCGTCGTCTCCCCGCTCGCCCAGCGCTGGCTCCAGCGCACGGGCCCGATCTCCCACGAGTACACCGACACCCTCGTCGACTACGCCCTCTACGGCCTCGTCCCGCGCTGAGCCACCGGAGCCCTCGAGCCCCCGAGCCCCCGAGCCCCCGAGCCCCCGAGCCCCCGAAGCCCTCGGTTCCGTACCCATAAATCGCGGCAAAGCCCTGTATGGCCCCTGATCCCGGTGTGGGGTATGTCTCGCCCCGCCTACCCCGGTTGGGGACTTCGGCCCCCCGGAGCGCACGATGGTGGGACCATAGGGCATGCTGTTCGGCACGACAGGCGAGGCGAGGGGATAGATGAGCGCGGAGTTCGGCGGCCGGACCGGCCTGCGGGGCAAACTCACCCAGTGGCTGCGCGGAGGCGGCCGCGAGGACGCCGCCGGCGACGGCGGCCGTGAGGCCCTGCTGCTCGCCGCCGCCGCCGCGGGGCTGCCCCTGGCCCCCGCCGCGCACCCGGCGCCCGGCTACCGGTGCTCCTGCGACCGGGTCGGCTGTCCCACCCCCGCCCGCCACCCGGTCTCCTTCGCCTGGCAGACGCAGTCCACCACCGACCGCGCCCAGATCGAACGCTGGGCCCGCCACCAGCCCCAGGCCAACTTCATCACCGCGACCGGCATGGTCCACGACGTCCTCGACGTACCGCTGCAGGCCGGCCGCGAAGCCCTCGCCGGGCTGCTCGCCGCGGGGATCGACGTCGGCCCGGTCGCCGAGAGCGACGACGGCCGGATGCTGTTCTTCACCCTCACCCGGGGCACCCCCGAGGACGAGGACGAGTGGTGGCCGTGCGAGCTGGACTGTCACCCCGAGACCATGGACGAGCACCCGGGCCTGCGCTGGCACTGCCGCGGCTCCTACGTCCTCGTCCCGCCCGCGCGGCTGCCCGGCGACGACCAGACCGTGCACTGGGTACGCGGCCCCGAGCACGCGCTGCCCGACCCGCTGACCCTCCTGGAGCACCTCACCGACGCCTGCGCCCGGTACGCCGGCGCGGAGTCCGACCACGCGAGCGCGGCCTGGCCCCTGCGCCACTGACCGAACCGGACGCGGCGCACGGCACGGACACCACCGGACGGCACGCACACCACGCCCGCCACGCCCACCACCGGCGCCCGGCCGCCGTGTTTACTCGCCCTTCGCCGACGTCAGCCCCTGAATCCGCCCCAGCACGGACACCTGCGCCCCGGCACCCTTCCGCGGGTCGAGGGCCACCTCGTTGGAGACGTACTCCATCGTCAGCGACTGCTTGATCTCGCCGGTCGTCAGCGCCAGCACGTCCTCGTCCGGCGTGGGCACGGTGGCGCCCGAGTGGGCGGTCTGCTTCACGTAGTGGCGGGTGCTGAAGAACACCAGCGCCCCGCCGTCCTTCGTGCGCAGCGCCACCGGGGCGTACGCGCCCTCGGTCAGCGGCGTGTCGATGTACTGGGTGGCCAGACCCGGCTTGCGCGCGTTCTTCTGCCGCTGGGTGCGCCTCTGGCTGGTGTGCAGGCCGGGCGCGAAGTCGGGGCCGTTCTCCTTGAGGTACGTCGTGTACGCCTTGCTCAACCCGCCCGGGGAGAAGGTCAGTCCGGGCGCGTTCGCGGGCACGGCCTCGGCCCAGCCGTCCTTGTCGGTCTTGAACTCCGGTACGGCGTCCGGCGCGACGAGCGTCAGGTACGACACCTCCCACGGCGCGTCGAGCGCGTCGCGCGTGAAGACCATCAGCCAGCGGGCCTGCCCGCCCTTGTTCGCCTTCGCGTCGGCGAGGAACCAGCGCGGCCAGCCGGCCTTCTTCGGGATGGTGTACTCGGCGTCGGAGAACTCCAGCGGGCTGTGATCCGGGTTGCCCGCCGGGTTGTTGGCCCGGCCCGCCTTCAGCCGGGCGCCGTCGATGTCGGCGAGCGGGCCGGTGACGTAGTCGGCGTCGAGGGTGCTGTCGTAGTCCTTGTCGGCCCTGTTGTACGCGGTCGTGAACTTCTCCAGCGCCTTCGCGGCCTCGGCGCGGGTGGTCGCGGGCAGCACCTCCCGCTCACCGTGCACCACCACACACCCGCTCGCCGTCAGCGACAAAGCGGTCAACGAGGCTGCTATGAGAGCGATTCGAACACGCCTGCGATCCCTGGTCATCGGGCTCCTTCACCTTCCCCTTCCCGGGGGCGAACCCTACCGGGGCCGGACGCCCCGCCCCGCACGGGCTTCGGTTCCGCGGCGGCGACTCCCGCGCACCCCGCCGGCCGGGGGAAGCCGCCCCGCGGTCGGGTGTCCCGGTGCGGAGTCACCCCACCGGTCGGGTGTCCCGGCGCGGAGTCACCAGCACCGCTCCCGTGCGCGGATGCGGCACACCTCGACGGGCTGGTCGTAGACCTCGGACAGCAGCCGGTCGGAGGAGACCCGCGCGGGCGGGCCGTCCGCGGCCACCCGGCCCGCGCGCAGGACAGCGGCCCGGTGCGCGTAGGCGGCGGCCAGGCCCAGGTCGTGCAGCACGACGACCACCGCGTCCCCGGCCGCGGCCCGCTCCCGGCACAGCCGCAGCACCAGTTCCTGGTGTCTGAGGTCGACAGAACCGTCACCCCAAGGTTGCTAACCCAACTGTGCTGACGAGATCGGGGCGTGCGCTCTGGCCGGATCTCGCTCTCGGCCCGGTGGCGAGGCCGCCGTTGCCGGTCACCGCGGTCATATTGTCGGCCCGCCGGTCATCCCGCCCGGATACGATCACGGCCTCCGCCCACGAGAACTGACGCCGCATCACCCCGAGGAGCCGTCCACCATGCCCACCAGACCTCGCCGCCGTGCCACCGCTCTCGCCGCCGCCGTCGCCACGGCCGCCGCGCTGGGCGCCACGGCGCTCGCCACCGTCGGCGCCCCCGCCGCCGCGGCCGCCGAAGAGCCGCTGACCGGTTACGAGGTGACCTGGGGCATCAAGCAGTCGTACCGCACGTACGTCACCACCTTCGCGGCCGGGACCTTCACGCCCGCCGACGGCGCCTCGCAGGCCGAGAACAACGGCGCCTTCACCTTCGTCGACGGCACCGGCACCCACGACTCCACCGCGCACACCCTCCGGCTCGGCTTCCAGGGCAGCCTCGCGATCGAGTCCAAGGCGCACGGCTTCGCCCTCACCCTCTCCGACGTGCGCTTCGACAGCGGCGACGGCGAACTCACCGCCGACGTCACCCGGGGCGGCACCACCACGCAGGACGTGCCGCTCGCCGAGGTCACCGTCACCCGCGAGATGACGGACATGGCGACCACCCTGACCAAGGAGGCCGCGGACCTCCTCGGCAGCAAGAGCTACGAGGGCGCGCAGGGTGACCCGCTGACCGTCCGCAAGGCGGCCTCCTCCCCCTCGCCGACCGGCTCGGCGACGGCCACCGCCACGCCCACCTCCTCCGCCACCCCGACCGCGACGCCCACCGGTTCGGCCTCCGCGACCCCGTCCCCGACCGCCACCGGCGGCCCGTCCCCGACGCCCGGCGAGCCGACCCGCCCCGCCCCCACGGCCGACGACCCCGACGCGCCGATCGGCGCCGAGATAGCCGACGGCAGGCTGACCTGGGGCGTGAAGAAGGCCTTCCGCGCCTATGTCGTGGGCGGCGTCGCCCAGGGCCGGATCACCGTCGCGGACGGCGCCTCCCAGGCCCCCGGCAACGGCGTGTTCACCTTCACCGACGCCAAGGGCACCTACGACACCGGCGCCGACACCCTCACCGCCGCCTTCGAGGGCGCCGTCACCTTCCAGGGCCACCGGCACGACGGCGCCCACGGCCTCGACCTCACCCTCACCGACCTCACCGCCACCCTCGACGCCGGCACCGGCGAACTGACCGCCGACGTCACCAGCCTCGGCGAGACGACCCAGGACGTCGTCCTCGCCGAACTCACCGCCCCGTCCGCCGAGCTGACCGCGAAGAAGGACGTCATCACCCTCGACGACGTCACCGCGGAGCTGACCGAGGACGGCGCCAACGCCTTCGGCCGCCTCTACCCGGCCGGCACCGAACTCGACCCGCTGGACCTGTCCGTCGCCCTCACGCCGGGCGCCGGTCTCCCCGGCGGCGGCCAGACCGGCACCCCGACCGCCACCGCCACCCCGACCGCCACCACCGGCACCACCGGCGGGGCCGGCGGCTCGACCGGCGGCGGCCTGACCGGCAACCTCGCCTCCACCGGCTCCGACGTGCCCGTCGGCGCCCTGGGGGCCGCCGCGGCGGTCACCGTGGCCGCGGGCGCCGGCGTCGTCCTGGCCGTGCGCCGGCGCCGTACGGAGGCGTGATCCGCGCTCGGGAAAGGGAGCGGCTCCCCGAGACCGGCCCCCCGCACAGGGCACCCAGAGAGCCGCTCGGGCCGGGCCGGCTGGTCCTCACCGTCCGGGACAGGCCCGGTCCACCGCCGCTGCGCTTCGAGACCGACGGCGGCGGCCGCATCCTGCTGCGGCAGGGCGGCCGGCCCGTCCTGACCGGCCGCCACGAGGGGGAGGGCTGCTGCCGCGACCTCCTCCTGCACCGCCTCGACGGCTACCGCTCCCCGCTGCCGCCCCTGACCGCGGCCCTGCAACGCTCGCCGGTCAACTGGCGTCACGAGTACGCGCGCCGGCTGGAGGACGCCCCCGAAACGCCGCTGCACGACGGCCGCTGGCAGCTCGCCCGGCGCGAGGTCTTCGCACCCGGCATCTGGGGCGAGGACTTCGTCCGCGAGTGGCCCGGCGCCCGCCTGGAACTGCTGTGCGGCGGCGGCTGGCACGGCGTCCTGCCCCTGCGTCCGCTGCCACCGCCGGACGCGGCCCGCGTCAAGGCGTACCGCAAGCTCGCCCGCGAGGGCACCCTCGCGCCCGTCCTGCTGTGGTGGGTGTCGTTCCTCGACGGCTGGGTGATCCTCGACGGCCACGACCGGGCGGTCGCCGCGCTCGCGGAAGGGCGGCAGCCGCCGGGCGTGGAGCTGACCCTGCTGCGCGACGAGGCCGCCTGGCGCCGCACCGCCGACGAGCTGGCCGAGGCCCGCGAGCGCGACCGGGAACGCCTGGCGGCCCTGCCCGAGCGGCAGCGGGCGGCCAGGGAACGCGGCCACGGCGACATCGTCGCCGACCTGCCCTACGAGGCCGACCGCACCCCGCTGTGGCCCGCTGATGTTTCAATGCCCCGGTGACTGACTACGACGTGCTGCGCGTGTTCTGCGCGGCCAATGGCGGATACGGCAACGAACTCGGAGTCGTCCGCGACGGATCGGTGCTGCCCGAGGAGAGCGAGCGGCAGGCGCTCGCGGCCAAACTCGGCTTCAGCGAGACGGTCTTCGTCGACGACCCGGAGCGCGGCGTCATCGACATCTGGACCCCCACCGTGCGGCTGCCCTTCGCCGGCCACCCCTGCGTCGGCGCCGCCTGGCTGCTGGACCTGCCCGAACTGGTCACACCGGCCGGGGTGGTGGGGGCCCGGCAGGACGGGGAGTTCAGCTGGATCGAGGCCCGCGCGGAGTGGGCGCCGCCGCGCACCCTGCGCCGGTACGCGAGCGCCGCCGAGGTCGACGACCTCGCCGTCCCGCCCAAGGGTGAGTGGATCTATGCCTGGGCGTGGGAGGACGAAGCCGCCGGCCGGATCCGCGCCCGCGCCTTCCCCGGCCGCGACGACGGCATCGACGAGGACGAGGCGACGGGCGCGGCGGCCCTGCTGCTGACCGAGCGGCTGGGCCGGGCCCTGAACATCACCCAGGGCGCGGGCTCCCAGATCCTGACGGCGCCCCAGCCGGGCGGCTGGGTGGAGATCGGCGGACGCGTCGTCCTGGAGCGCTAGGCAGTGTCTTCAAATGATCTTGAATGGTGGATCATGGTGGCGTGATACGTCGCCATGAACTGTCCGATGCCGAACCGCCGAGTCCTATGAAGCAGCCGTCACCCTCGCCTCACTCCTGATGTGGGCGTGACATTTGACGACAGAACCTAGCCGGGGAGTGTCCTCGGGTGTGCCGCCGGTTTCAGGCGCTCAGCGGGAACTCCTCGCCGAGCGCCCGGAAGACCGCCGTGTTCAGGGCGAACGCCCGCTTGCACTCGGCGATGATCCGCTGCCGCTCCAGCTCGTCCGCGTTCACCGTGTCCAGCAGCTCCCGGTAGGCCCGCTTGAACGCGGCCGGGTTGGGGATCTCCTCGAAGACGTAGAACCGGACGCCGTCGCCCTTCTTCGCGAACCCCCAGGTCCTCTCCGCCTTGTCGCGGATGATCTGCCCGCCGGAGAGGTCGCCCAGGTAGCGCGTGTAGTGGTGGGCGATGTACCCGCCGGGCCACCGCTCGGCGCACTCCCGCACCCGGTCCGCGTACGCCCGGGTCGCGGGCAGCGCGCTCAGCGAGTCCCGCCAGCCGGGGCCGCGCAGATGCTCCAGGTCCCGTTCCAGCGCGGGCAGCCGGAACAGCTCGCCGCGGATGAAGGGCCCCGCCACCGGATCCGACGCCAGCCGCCGCGCCCCGCCCTCCAGCGCCTCGTAGACGAACCACAGCTGCTCGGTGTAGCGCGCGTACGCGGCGACGCCGAGCCGGCCGCCCAGCAGGTCGCTCATGAAGGTCGAGGTCTCCGCCTCCACGTGCTGCTCGTGGGACGCGGTGCGGAGGAGGGTGGAGAACGAGTCCATGGCCCCGGATCCTCTAAGTCAGGCTTACCTAAGTCAATGCCTTGCCGACGTACTGTCGGTAAATCCCTGCCCCTCATCCTCACCCGCCGCACCCGGCACCGCACGCGAAAGGGCCCGCCCTCCGGGGGAGAGCGGGCCCGATGACCAGGGGGGAGCGAGCGCTAGGGGAGAGTGAGGATCTCCGCCCCGGTCTCCGTCACCACCAGCGTGTGCTCGAACTGCGCCGTGCGCTTGCGGTCCTTCGTGACCACCGTCCAGCCGTCGTCCCACATGTCGTACTCGTGCGTGCCGAGCGTCAGCATCGGCTCGATCGTGAACGTCATCCCCGGCTGCATGACCGTGGTCGCGTGCGGGCTGTCGTAGTGCGGGATGATCAGGCCCGAGTGGAACGACGAGTTGATGCCGTGCCCGGTGAAGTCCCGCACCACGCCGTAGCCGAACCGCTTGGCGTACGACTCGATGACCCGGCCGATGACGTTGATCTGCCGGCCCGGCTTGACCGCCTTGATCGCCCGGTTCAGCGCCTCCCGCGTCCGCTCGACCAGCAGCCGGCTCTCCTCGTCCACGTCACCCACCAGGTACGTGGCGTTGTTGTCGCCGTGCACCCCGCCGATGTACGCGGTCACGTCGAGGTTGACGATGTCGCCGTCGCGCAGCACCGTCGAGTCCGGGATGCCGTGGCAGATGACCTCGTTGACCGAGGTGCACAGCGACTTCGGGAAGCCCCGGTAGCCGAGGGTGGACGGGTAGGCGCCGTGGTCGCACATGTACTCGTGCGCCACCTTGTCCAGCTCGTCCGTGGTGACGCCCGGGGCGATGATCTTCGCGGCCTCCTCCATCGCCCGCGCGGCGATCCGCCCGGCGACCCGCATCGCCTCGATGGTCTCCGGGGTCTGCACCTCCGGCCCGGTGTACGGGGCCGGCGCGGGCTTGCCGACGTACTCGGGGCGGCGGATGTTTCCGGGTACGGAACGGGTGGGAGACAGCTCCCCTGGTACGAGCAGCGACTGGCCAGACATGCCAGCGAGTCTAACCAGCGGGCATGGGGGCACCATGTCCCTGGCGAAAGGAGCCGGTCATGGCCCTGTTCAAGAAGCGCACCGCGGGCAAACCGGGCGAGTGGTACTACTGCCTGGAACACAAGAAGGTCGAGGAGGGCCCGGACTGCCCGGGCAAGGACCGCTTCGGTCCCTACACCAGCCGCACCGAGGCCCAGCACGCGATGGAAACGGCCCGCGAACGCAACCTCCAGTGGGAGAACGACCCCCGCTGGCACGACGCTCCGAGCCCGGGCCGCCCGGACGAGAACTGACCGGCCCGCGCGCGGACCGAGCGGGCCGAGCGGACGTCGAGCAGGCCGAGCGGAGACCGGTCGCCCCGAGCAGGGATCCGATCGCCCCGGCCGGGGGCCGACCGGGGCCGACGAGGACCGATCGGGTCCGCCCGGCGCCCCGGCACTCCGGTGCCTCGGGATCCCGCCGCCCCCCAGGCCACCCGGGTGCCACCGGGTGCCTCGGCACCCCGCCGCCCCAGGCCGCCCCGGTGCTACCACCGCGGTGGCGGTGGTTCCGTCAGCTGGTCGGCGAGGCGGGCCAGGCGGTCGCGGAAGCGGCGGCGGCCCCGGGGCTGGGGCAGCGAGTTCTCGCCGGCCGCCGCGCTGACCAGGTGCTGGACGGTGTCGAGGTCCAGCTCACCGCCGTCGGGCACGGCCAGCGCCTCATGGGCCATCGTGGCCAGATCGTCGCCCTCCCCGGGCGTCAGGGCCAGCACCGTCACCCCGGCCCGCCGCGCGTCGTGCACCCGCTGCAGCAGCCGCGCCTCCGCCGGAGCCGGGGCCACCACGAGCAGCGTCTCGCCCCGCCGGGCCGCCTCGATCCGGCCGGGCCCGACGGCCAGATGCGCCGGATCCGCCGGACGCGCGCCGTACCGCACGAGCGTCGGCGCCAGCTCCGGCGTACCCGACCAGGCGGCCTCGTCCACCAGGTGCGCGGCCAGATGCCACGGCTCGTACGCGGGCGTCCCCACCAGCAGCAGCCCGCCGCCGTGCGACACCACCGAGCCGCGCAGCGCCCCCGCGAAGCGCCGCGTGGCCGTCAGCCACTCGGTCCCGGCGAGCACCTCGCGCAACAGCGCCACCCGTACCGCGTCCATGCGTCGCATCCTGCCGCAACCGGCCCCCCGGCACCGGCCGTTCACCGCGCATTCGCCCGACCCGGGCATCGCGCCCCGGCGGCCGTGACCCGGCTCACCATGATCCCGTCCGGCGGCGGGGCGGACGGACGGCGGACGTAGAGTCGGCGCATGACCTCTAGCGACAGTGCACAGACCCCCGCGAAGGCACCCGCCAAGGACCCCTGGGACCTGCCCGACGTCTCCGGGCTCGTCGTCGGCGTGCTCGGCGGGACCGGCCCGCAGGGCAAGGGCCTCGCCTACCGGCTCGCCCAGGCCGGCCAGAAGGTGATCCTCGGTTCGCGGGCCGCCGACCGTGCGGTGGCCGCCGCCGAGGAGCTGGGCCACGGCATCGAGGGCGCCGACAACGCCGAGTGCGCCCGGCGCAGCGACATCGTGATCGTCGCCGTGCCGTGGGAGGGACACGCGAAGACCCTGGAATCGCTGCGCGGGGAACTGGCCGGGAAGCTGGTCGTGGACTGCGTCAACCCGCTCGGCTTCGACAAGCAGGGCGCCTACGCGCTGAAGCCCGAGGAGGGCAGCGCCGCCCAGCAGGCCGCCGCCCTGCTCCCGGACTCGCGGGTCACCGCCGCCTTCCACCACCTGTCCGCCGTCCTCCTGCAGGACCCGGAGACCGAGCGGATCGACACCGACGTGATGGTGCTCGGCGAGGCGCGGGCCGACGTGGAGATCGTGCAGGCCCTGGCCGGGCGCATCCCCGGCATGCGCGGCGTCTACGCCGGCCGGCTGCGCAACGCCCACCAGGTGGAGGCCCTCGTCGCCAACCTGATCTCGGTGAACCGCCGCTACAAGGCGCACGCGGGGCTCCGCGTCACGGACGTATGAGGCCATGGGGGACACTGGTGGGGCACCACCCCGCAGTGTCCCCCGCAAGGAGCCGACCGACATGTCCGTTACGCCCTCGCCCGGCCCGATCCCGCGTCTCGCCCTCTACGCCGCCGTGGTCTGCGTGCTCGCCGTCGTCGCGGCCGTGCTCTCCTTCGCGCGGGGCAGCTGGATCGGCATCGTGTGGGTCCTCATGGCCGGCGTGTCGTCCAACATGTGCTGGTACTACCTGCGGCGCCGCAAGGTCAGCCCGTGACCGAGCAGACCCCGCTGCCCTCCCGCCAGAACCGGTAGAGGTCGTAGCCGCAGTAGGTGTCCAGCTCGCTGATCCCGAGCCCGCGCAGCAGCGCGTCGATCACGTCGAAGAACGCGCCGTTCACCGCCGGGATCCACAGCAGCGCGAACACGATCAGCAGCCCGAACGGGGCCAGCGGCTCCACCTGGCGGCGCACGTTGTACGACAGCCACGGCTCGAGCACGCCGTACCCGTCCAGGCCCGGCACCGGCAGGAAGTTCAGGATCGCGGCCGTGACCTGCAGCAGCGCCAGGAACGCCAGCGCGTACCGGAAGTCGCGCGGCACGCCGTCCAGCGCGTCCAGCCAGAACGGGGCCGTGCACACCACCGCGAACAGCACGTTCGTCAGCGGGCCCGCCGCGGAGATCAGGCTGTGCCGCCAGCGGCCCCGGATCCGGCCGCGCTCGATGAAGACGGCACCGCCCGGCAGGCCGATCCCGCCCATGATCACGAACAGCACGGGCAGCACGACGCTGAGCAGCGCGTGCGTGTACTTCAGCGGGTTCAGCGTGAGATAGCCCTTGGCGCCGACCGTGATGTCCCCGCCGTGCAGCGCCGTGCGCGCGTGCGCGTACTCGTGCAGGCACAGCGAGACGATCCAGGCCGCCGTCACGAACAGGAACACGGCCACCCCGGGCCGGGCCGCGAACCCCGTCCAGGTCGCCCAGCCGGTGACCGCCGTCACGGCGAGGATCCCGACGAAGACGGCACTGGGCCGCCGGTCACTCGGGCGGATGGTGGCGGTGGTCATGGGGCTCCTGTCGCGTTGCGGATCGACCGTATCGGTGACAGGGGGAGAACGTCCTGCGGCGGGTACGGGTTCCTGCTAGTCGTTACGCTGTAACCAGGTCGATCGAGGAGGCGGGTCGTGGCGATTACCGACAGCTGGGTGGAGCTCACGCAAGCAGCGGTGGACGTACCGAGGAACGCGCGTCTCCGACTGACGAGGAATGGGCTCACTTTGGTACCCGTCACGCAGGCACATCTGACCACTCAGCGGCGTATCGCGAACCAGATCGAGACGCGGCTGCCGGGGTGGATGCCGATCGGTGAGTTCAAGCTGGTTCCTTCCCGCGAGGGATACACGCCCGAGCCCGACGTCTCGGCGCTTCCGGAGGAGCAGTGGGATTCCGCCAGCAGTGAATTCGACGAACGGCTGGTTCCCTTCGTCATCGAAGTGGTCTCTCCCGAGAGCAAGAACCGCGACTACAGCACCAAGCCCGACCACTACGCCGCACGCGGCATCCCCGCCTACCTCATCGTCGACGTCCTCTCCGCCACCTGGACCCTGCTGACCCAGCCGGAGGACGGCGAGTACCGGTGCAGCCAGTCCGGCCCCTTCGGCAAGGAGATCGAGATCCCCGTCGCCGACCAGACCCTCACGCTCGACTCCTCCCAGTTCATGCGGGTCTGAAACCCGGAAGCGGCGCCCGGGCGTCCCCGGAGAGAATGGACCCCGTGCGCTACCGGATCCTCGGCACCACCCAGGCACTCCGCCCCGACGGCACGGCCGTCCCCGTGGGCGGGGCGCGGCTGCGCGCGCTGCTCACCGTGCTGGCGCTGCGCGCCGGACGTGCCGTGCCCGCCGGGCTGCTCGTCGACGAGGTGTGGGACGGCGACCCGCCCGCCGACGCGCCCGGCGCCCTCCAGGCGCTGGTCGGCCGGCTGCGGCGGGCGCTCGGCGCGGACGCCGTGGAGTCCGTCGACGGCGGCTACCGGCTCGGCGCGAGCCCCGACGACGTCGACCTGCACCGCTTCACCCGCCTCGTCGGCGAGGGCGCCCGCGCCCTCGCCGACGGCGACCCCGACAAGGCCGCCGTCCTCCTCGACGACGCCCTCGCCCTGTGGCGCGACCCGGTCCTCGCCGACCTGCCCGACCGCACCGCCGAGGCGGCCCGCTGGGAGACCCGCCGCCTCGACGCCCGCCGCGCCCGCCTCACCGCCGCCCTCGCCCTCGGCCACGCCGAGCAGGCACTGCCCGAACTCACCGCGCTGTGCGACGCCCACCCGCTGGACGAACCGCTCCAGGCGCTGCGGCTGCGCGCCCTGCGCGACGCCGGCCGCCCGGCCGAGGCACTGGCCGCCTACGACGGCGTACGCCGGCTGCTCGCGGACCGGCTCGGCTCCGACCCCGGAGCCGAACTGCGGGCGCTGCACGCCGAACTGCTGCGGCGGCAGGACACCCCGCCGGCCGCCCCGGCCAGCCGCCCGCCGGGCAATCTGCGGGCCCGGCTGACCTCCTTCGTCGGCCGCGACACCGACATCGAGACGATCCGCGACGACCTCGCCACCGCCCGCCTCGTCACCCTGCTCGGCCCCGGCGGCGCCGGGAAGACCCGGCTGTCGCAGGAGGCCGCCGAGAGCGCCGGGGATGTCGCCCGGGACGGGGTGTGGCTGGCGGAGCTGGCCCCCGTCGACGACCCGGCCGCCGTCCCCGAGGCCGTGCTCACCGCGATCGGCGCCCGCGAGACCGTGCTGCACGGCGCGGGCGCGGAGGAGCTGCGGGCCGTCACCGACCGCCACGACGACCCCGTCGAACGCCTGGTCGAGCATTGTGCGCGGCGGCGCATGCTGATCGTCCTCGACAACTGCGAGCACGTCGTCACGGCCGCCGCCCGGCTCGTCGCCGAACTGCTGGAGCGCTGCCCGCACCTGACGGTGCTGGCCACCAGCCGCGAACCCCTCGGCGTCCCCGGCGAGGTGCTGCGGCCCGTGGAACCGCTGCCCGAGCGGTACGCGCTGCGGCTGCTCGCCGACCGCGGCGCCGCCGCCCGGCCCGGCTTCCGGGTGGCGGACGACCCCGAGGCCTGCGCGGAGATCTGCCGCCGCCTCGACGGCCTGCCCCTCGCCATCGAACTGGCCGCCGCCCGGCTGCGCATCCTCACCCCCCGGCAGATCGCCGACCGCCTCGACGACCGCTTCCGCCTGCTCACCTCCGGCAGCCGCACCGTCCTGCCCCGCCAGCAGACCCTGCGCGCCGTCGTCGACTGGTCCTGGGACCTGCTCGACGAGGTCGAACGGGACGTCCTGGCCCGGCTGTCCGTCTTCGCCGGCGGCTGCGAACTCGCCGCCGCCGAGGCCGTCTGCGGCCCCGCCGCCCTCGACGCGCTCGGCTCCCTCGTCGACAAGTCCCTGGTCGTCGCCGCCCCCTCCGGCGACGGCGAGATGCGCTACCGGCTGCTGGAGACCGTCGCCGAGTACGCCCGCGAACGCCTCGACGCCTCCGGCCGGCGCGCCGAGACCGAGCGCGCCCACCTCACGTACTACCGCGAACTGGCGCGCACCACCGACCCGTTGCTGCGCGGCCCCGACCAGCTCGCCGCCGTCGAACGGCTGCAGCGCGAGTACGAGAACCTGCGCACCGCGCTGCGCCACGCCGTCACCGCCCGGGACGAGCAGGAGGCGCTCTGTCTGGTGCTGTCGCTGTGCTGGTACTGGCAGATGCGCGACCTGCGCATCGAGGCCCGCAACTGGTGCCGCGCCGTCATGGACCTCGGCCCCGACCCGTTCGCCGAGCCCGTCCGCAAGGCCGCCCCCGTGTGGCAGCGCTGCACCGACGCGCCGCCGCCCATGACCGGGGAACTCCTCCAGGAGGCCCGGCGCGGCGTCCACCTCGCCCATCTGGCCTGCATGGACACCGAACTGGACTCCTGGCAGAGCCCCGAGGCCCGGCGCAAACTGGAGATCATCGCCGAGGTCTACGAGCCCGGCCTCCCGCAGACCTGCCGCAGCCCCGGCATGCTGTCCTTCTACGCGGTGATGCTGACCGGCGGCTTGGACCGGCTCGGCACGATCCTCGACGCCGCCGTCGACACCTGCCGCCGCACCCCCGGCTTCGACTGGGAACTGGCCGCCAGCCTCCAGCTGCGCGCCAACGTCCTCGCCAACCGCGCCGAACACGCCGGCGACGCCGGCCGGGACGCCGACGAGTCACTGGAGATCTACGAGCGCCTCGGCGACGCCTGGGGCAGCGCCGAGGCGCTGGCCGCGCGCGCCGAGAGCCACGAGCGCAAGGGCCGCTACCGGGAGGCCGCCGCCGACTACGAGGCCGCCATGGAGCACGCCCGGCGCCTGGGCGCCCGCGCCCAGCTGGCGATCCTCTCCGCCCGGCTGGGCAGCGCCCTGCTGGAGGCGGGCGAGACCGAGCGCGGCGAGCGGCTGCTGCGCGAGGCGCTCGACAGCCCGGAGGGCAGCCACAACGAGGCGATGCCGTTCGGCCGGGTCATCCTCGCCGGCTGGCTCAGCATCACCGGCCGGACCGGCGAGGCGCGGGAGCATCTGCGGGCGCTGCGCTCGGAGTTCGCCATCGCCCACTTCGCCGTCTTCGACGCGTTCATCCTCGGCCAGGAGGCCTGGGTGGACGCCCTCGACGGCCACTACGAGCAGGCCAGGGAGAAGATCCGGCGCGGTCTGGAAAGGGCCGACGACCCGCTGTCGAAGGCGATGGCCCCGCACCTGGTCTCGGCGTACCTCGTCATCGCCGCACTCGCCCTGGCCGGCTGCGACGGCGGACGCGACGCCCGCGACGCCGCCCGCTGTCTGGGCGCGGCCGACGCGCTGCTGCCGCGCGGCCATCTGCCGCCCACCCTGGAGCGCGAGGCCCACGGCCGGGCGGTGGCCGCCGTGCGGGCCGCGCTGACCGCCGAGGAGTACGCGGCGGCGTACGCCGAGGGCGGCCACCTCACTCTGGAGGAGGCCGCCGCCCTGGTGTGACTCACCTGTCACCCACCGGGTGCCCGGTCAGTTCTTGTTCTTGAACTTGTGGATGGCGATCGGCGCCATCACCGCGGTGATCGCCACCGACCAGCCCACGGTCATCAGCAGGTCGTGTGCGACCGGGCCGCCCACCATCAGTCCGCGTGCCGCGTCGGCGAGCGTGGACAGCGGGTTGTAGTCGGTGAAGGCCTGGAGCCAGCCCGGCATCGACTGCGGCGGCGCGAACACCGACGAGCCGAACTGCAGCGGCATCAGCACCAGGAACCCCATGCCCTGCACGGCCTGCGCGTTCTTCAGCACGACACCGAGGGTCAGGAACACCCACATCAGCGAGGAGCCGAACACCACCGCGAGGCCCACGGCCGCGAGCAGCCCGCCCCAGCTGGTGACGTCGAACCCGACCAGCATGCCCACGACGAGCAGGATCGCGACGGCGACCAGCATCCGCAGCAGCTCCACCGCGATCTTCGCGAAGAGCACCGAGCCGCGGCCGATGGGCAGCGAGCGGAAGCGGTCCATGACACCGGAGTTGAAGTCCTGGTTGAACCCGGTGCCCACCCCCATCGCCATGTTCATCCCCATCATGGCGAGCAGTCCGGGCACCACGTACTGCACGTACTCGTCCTGCCCGCCGCCCAGCGCCTGCCCGATCGACCCGCCGAAGACGAAGACGAACAGCAGGGTGAACACGATCGGCATCAGCACCGCGTCGAACATCGACTCCGGGTCCTGCCGGATCCACAGCAGGTTGCGCCGGACCAGCGCGCCGGTGTGGCGCAGATGCCCGCGCAGCGGGATCGGGGTGTCGGAGGCCGGGGCGGCGGTGGTGGTGACGGTGGTGGCGCTCATACGGCGACCTCCTCGCGGGCGTCGGCGGGCGTGGCGTCCTGCGGGGCACTGGCGCGGTGGCCGGTGAGGGACAGGAACACCTCGTCCAGGCTGGGCAGTTCGGTGGTGACGGAGGACAGCGTGATGCCGAGTCCGACGGCCGCGGAGATCACCGCGGTCAGCTGCTCGTCGCTGAGGATCGGCACCAGGACGACGCCGCGCTCGGTGTCGACGGTGGTGGTGGCGAGACCGGTGATGCCGAGGTCGTCCAGCGCGCGGGCCAGCGGGCGCAGCCGCAGCGGATCGGCCGGCTTCACCCGCAGGGTCCGCCCGCCCACCTTGGCCTTCAGCTCCTCGGTGCCGCCGGTCGCGATGACCTTGCCGCGGTCGACGACGGTCAGCTCGGAGGCCAGCTGCTCGGCCTCCTCCATGTACTGGGTGGTCAGCAGGACGGTCACGCCGTCCCCGACCATCCGCTTGACCTCGTCCCACACCTCGTTGCGGGTGCGCGGGTCGAGGCCGGTGGTCGGCTCGTCCAGGTAGAGCACGGCCGGCCGGCCGATCATCGAGGCGGCCAGGTCCAGCCGGCGCCGCATACCGCCGGAGTACGTCGCGGCGGGCCGCTTGGCCGCCTCCGTCAGCGAGAACCGCTCCAGCAGCTCGTCGGCGCGGGCCCGCGCCTCCTTGCGGGGCAGGTCCAGCAGCCGCCCGATCAGGTACAGGTTCTCCCAGCCGGGGAGCTTCTCGTCCACCGAGGCGTACTGTCCCGTCAGCCCGATCACCCGGCGCAGCTGCCGGGGCTGCCGCACGACGTCGTAGCCGGCGACGGTCGCCTGTCCGGCGTCGGGGGAGAGGAGGGTGGACAGGATCCGCACCAGGGTGGTCTTGCCCGCCCCGTTCGGCCCGAGCACCCCCATCACGGTGCCCTCCCGCACGTCCAGGTCGACGCCGTCCAGCGCCTTCGTCTCCCCGAAGTGCTTCACCAGCCCTCGTACGGTCACGGCCGTGTTGCCGTCGTTCTTCTCGATGCGTGTCATGCCGATGACGGTCCCAGCCCCCACCGACAAACCACCGACAGCGCACCGACAGCGCACCGACACCCCGCCGGCCGGTGCTCTCGTCCGGCCCCGTGAACGGGGACAGCCCCGTCGACGGGGGATGATCGACGGGGCTGTCCGGTTACCGCGGTGGCTCAGTGGACGGAGTGCTCCTCCTGCGGGAACGTTCCGCCGACCACGTCCTCGGCGAACGCCTTCACCGCGTCGCCCATGACCTCGCGCAGGTTCGCGTACCGCTTGACGAACTTCGGCACCCGGCCGCCGGTCAGCCCGAGCATGTCGGTCCACACCAGCACCTGCGCGTCCGTCTCGGCACCCGCCCCGATGCCGACCGTCGGGATGTGCAGGGTCCGGGTCACCTCCGCCGCCAGCTCGGCCGGCACCAGCTCCAGGACCACCGCGAAGGCTCCGGCGTCCTGCACGGCCTTCGCGTCCCGCAGCAGCTGCTGGGCCGCCTCCTCGCCGCGGCCCTGCACCCGGTACCCCATGGCGTTCACCGACTGCGGGGTCAGCCCGATGTGGGCCATCACCGGGATGCCGGACTCCACCAGCAGCCGGATCTGCTCGTGCGAGCGCTCGCCGCCCTCCAGCTTCACGGCCTGCACACCGGCCTCCTTGACCAGCCGGGTCGCCGAGCGCAGCGCCTGCACCGGGCCCTCCTGGTAGGAGCCGAAGGGGAGGTCGCCGACGATCAGGGCGCGCCGGGTGCCCCGTACGACCGCGGCGGAGAGCATGGTCATCTCGTCGAGGGTGACGGGCACGGTGGTCTCGTACCCCAGGTGACAGTTGCCCGCCGAGTCGCCGACGAGGAGCACCGGGATCCCGGCCTCGTCGAAGACGGACGCGGTCATCGCGTCGTACGCGGTGAGCATGGGCCACTTCTCGCCCCGCTCCTTGGCGAGGGCGATGTCGCGGACGGTGACACGGCGGGTGCTCTTGCCCCCGTACAGCGCCTTGCTGCCGTCGGAGGTCCCGGTCTTGGTGCCCGCGGGCGCGGTCTGGGCAGCCGAAAGCTGCGTCATGGCAACGGCTCCTTACGTCATCTCGAGGCGCCCTGACGGCGTCCCCGGATCCCTCCCATGGTGGCACCTCGTGCCACGGTCGGCCAATACTCCGCGGCGCACCGGTCCGCCCGGCCCCGCGGCAGGGCGATCCGGTGGCGCGGCCCGGCCTCACCGTCCCGTGTGCCGCGGGGCCGCCTGTGGTCCTGCACGGTTCCGAACGGCCCCTATGCGCCACGCCGGAGAGCCGGAATGTGCGCGTTTCGTCACAGTGGCCGTCCGGCACGCCACAATCGGAACTCCCGGCGCGCCTCCGGTCGTCCTCGTGCCCGTACGGCCGTCGACGGGACGGCGGGAACGGAGCCGATCATCCCCTAGGGTCGTAGCCGCGGGGGAGACGGTGTGCACGGCAGGTAGCGAGGCGACGGTATGGCGCAGCAGGCGTACGTGACGGAGACGGACGGCGGCGGCTCGGGGCCCGAGCGTCGGACATTCGGCATCCGGCGCCTGGCGAACCGTCTCACCGGCGGCCGGCTCGGCGACCCGCGGATCTGGCGCCGCGGTCTGGTCACCGCGGCCCTGGCCGTGGTCCTGGCGCTGGTGATGGTGGCGCACGCGTACATCCCCAACCGGTTCGGCAACCTCGGCAGCCTCACCGAGACGTTCCTGCCCTGGCTGGGCCTGGGCGTCCCGGTGCTGCTGCTGGCCGCGGCGGTCCGCCGGTCCGCGACCGCCCTGATCGCGGTGCTGGTCCCGGCGGTGGTCTGGCTCAACCTGTTCGGCGGGCTGCTCACCGACAAGGCGGCCGGCGGCGGCGACCTGACGGTGGCCACGCACAACGTCAACGCCGACAACGCCGACCCGGCCGGCACCGCCCGCGCCGTCGCCGCGTCCGGCGCGGACGTGGTCGCGCTGGAGGAGCTGCGGGCCTCGGCGGTGCCGACGTACGAGGACGCCCTGGCACCGACGTACGAGTACCACTCGGTGCAGGGCACCGTCGGGCTGTGGAGCAAGTACCCGCTGAGCGAGATCGCGCCGGTCGACATCAAGCTGGGCTGGACCCGCGCCATGCGCGCCACGGTGACGACCCCGCGGGGGCCGGTCGCGGTCTACGTCGCCCACCTGCCGTCGGTGCGGGTGAAGCTGGAGGCCGGGTTCACCGCCCGCCAGCGCGACACCAGTGCGGACGCGCTCGGCGAGGCCATCGCCGACGAGCGGCTGGAGCGGGTCGTCCTGCTCGGTGACCTCAACGGCACCATGAACGACCGCGCGCTCAACGCGGTGACCTCGCAGATGCGCTCCACGCAGGGCGCGGCGGGCAGCGGCTTCGGCTTCAGCTGGCCGGCGTCGTTCCCGATGGCGCGGATCGACCAGATCATGGTCAAGGGCGTCGAGCCGATGAGCTCGTGGACGCTGCCGCAGACGGGCAGCGACCATCTGCCGGTGGCCGCGCGGGTGCGGATGGACACGCAGTCTTAACCGGCCGGAATAGCGGGCGGGGGAGAATTTGTTCCGTTCCTGAACATACGATGGAACGGAACCCGTCCCCCCGCTAGCCCTCGAAAGGCAAGGCCTCCATGCCCCTGGCCCTGCTCGCCCTGGCCGTAGGTGCCTTCGGTATCGGCACGACCGAGTTCGTGATGATGGGCCTGCTGCCCGACGTCGCGGCCGACCTGCGCATCTCCATACCCAGCGCCGGCCACCTGGTCTCCGCGTACGCCCTCGGCGTCGTCATCGGCGCCCCGCTCCTCGCGGCACTCACCGCGCGCATGTCCCGCCGCACGGTCCTCATCGGGCTCATGGTCCTCTTCGTCGCGGGCAACGCGCTCTCGGCGTTCGCCCCCGACGAGCACTACCTGCTCGCCGCGCGCTTCCTCAGCGGTCTGCCGCACGGCGCCTTCTTCGGCGTCGGAGCCGTCGTGGCCACCACCCTGGTCAGCCCGGAACGCAAGGCCCGCTCGGTCTCGCTGATGTTCCTCGGCCTGACCGTCGCCAACATCGCCGGCGTCCCCGCCGCCACCCTCGTCGGCCAGCACCTGGGCTGGCGCGCCACCTTCCTCGGCGTCAGCGTGATCGGCCTCGCGGCGATCGCCTCCCTCGCCCTGCTGATCCCGCGCGACACCGCGCAGACCCCCGCGACCGGCCTGCGCGGCGAACTGGCCGCCCTGCGCTCCCTGCCGGTCTGGCTCGCCCTCGGCACCACGGTCGCCGGCTTCGGCGCGCTCTTCGCCGCCTACAGCTACATCACCCCGATGCTCACGGACTCCGCGGGCTACGCCGCCACCAGCGTCACGCTCCTGCTCGCCCTCTTCGGCGTCGGCGCGACGATCGGCAACCTCCTCGGCGGCCGCCTCGCCGACCACGCCATGCGCGCCACCCTGTTCGGCGGCCTGCTCTCCCTCGCCGCGGTCCTCGCGGCCTTCCCGCTGCTGATGCGCACGCCCTGGACGGCGGCCCTGGCGGTGACCCTGCTCGGCACCGCGGCCTTCGTCACCGGCTCCCCGCTCCAGCTGATGGTGATGGAGAAGGCCGCCGCCGCCCCGTCCCTGGCCTCCTCCGCCAACCAGGCCGCCTTCAACCTCGCCAACGCCGGCGGCGCCTGGATCGGCGGCCTCGCCCTCGCCGCGGGCCTCGGCACCACCTCCCCGGCCCTGGCCGGCGCCGCACTCGCGGTCCTCGGCCTCGCGGTCGCGGCCACGGCCCACGCGCTGGACCGCCGCACCGCCCCTCACACCGGCCGCGAACGCCTGGTGGCGGGCCATGTGCCGGCGGAGACGGAGCCGGTGCGCGGCTGAACCGCGGGGGAGCGGCGGCTGCTACGGTCCCCGCCGTGACCGAGCCGCCCTCCCCCCTCCCGGACTCCCCCTACCACCCGGACCCCTGGCCACCGGCGCCGTGGTCCCGACGCGGGACGACACGCCCTGCCCCTGCTGCGGCCGGGTCCGCGGCTACGTCCTGACCGGCCCCGTCCACGCCGTCGACGACCTCGCGGGCCGCCTGTGCCCGTGGTGCGTCGCCGACGGCAGCGCCGCCGACCGCTTCGACGCCCACTTCACCTCGGGCACCGTCCTCGGCGACGACGTGCCCGAAGAGGTCTTCGCCGCGGTCGACCGCCGCACCCCCTCCTTCCAGGCCTGGCAGGAGCCCGCCTGGTTCTTCCACTGCGGGGACGGCGCGGCCTTCCCCGGCCCGGCGGGCGCCGCGGACCTCGCGCCGTACCCCGGCGCCCTGCGGGCCCTGCGCCGCGAAGCCGCCTCCTGGGGGCTGTCCCCGGAGCGGACCGAACGCCACCTCGCCGCACTGGACCGCGACGGCTCACCGACGGCGTACCTCTTCCGCTGCCGGGTGTGCGCGGCGTACCTCGGCCTACGCGGACTTCGCGTAGCGGAAACGGAGCACGCACGACGACGGGGCGGCGAAACGCTTCCGCCGCCCCGGACCCCGCACCGCCCGCGCCTACAGCACCGGCAGGTTCTTCCGCAGCTCGAACGCCGTGACCTCGCTGCGGTACTCCTCCCACTCCTGGCGCTTGTTGCGCAGGAAGAAGTCGAAGACGTGCTCGCCGAGGGTCTCGGCGACGAGGTCGCTGCTCTCCATGAGGGTCAGGGCCTCGCCGAGGTTCTGCGGGAGGGGTTCGATGCCCATCGCGCGGCGCTCGGCGTTGGAGAGGGCCCAGACGTCGTCCTCGGCGCCCGGCGGGAGCTCGTAGCCCTCCTCGATGCCCTTGAGGCCGGCGGCCAGCAGGACGGCGTAGGCGAGGTACGGGTTGGCGCCGGAGTCCAGGGAGCGGACCTCGACCCGGGCGGAGCCGGTCTTGCCCGGCTTGTACATGGGCACGCGGACCAGGGCCGAGCGGTTGTTGTGGCCCCAGCAGATGTAGGAGGGGGCCTCGCCGCCCGCGCCGGCGGTGCGCTCGGAGCCGCCCCAGATGCGCTTGTAGGAGTTCACCCACTGGTTGGTGACCGCGGAGATCTCCGCGGCGTGGCGCAGCAGGCCCGCGATGAAGGAGCGGCCGACCTTGGAGAGCTGGTACTCGGCACCCGACTCGTAGAAGGCGTTGCGGTCGCCCTCGAAGAGGGACAGGTGGGTGTGCATGCCGCTGCCGGGGTGCTCGGAGAACGGCTTCGGCATGAACGTCGCCTGGACGCCCTGCTCCAGCGCCACCTGCTTCATGACCAGGCGGAACGTCATGATGTTGTCGGCCGTGGACAGCGCGTCGGCGTAACGCAGGTCGATCTCCTGCTGGCCGGGGGCGCCCTCGTGGTGGGAGAACTCGACCGAGATGCCCATGGACTCCAGCATGGTGATCGCCTGGCGGCGGAAGTCCATGCCGATGTTCTGCGGGGTGTGGTCGAAGTAGCCCGAGTTGTCGGCCGGGGTGGGGCGGGAGCCGTCCAGCGGGCGGTCCTTCAGCAGGAAGAACTCGATCTCGGGGTGGGTGTAGAAGGTGAAGCCCAGGTCGGAGGTGCGGGCCAGGGCGCGCTTGAGGACGTAGCGCGGGTCCGCGAAGGACGGGGAGCCGTCCGGCATGAGGATGTCGCAGAACATCCGGGCGGTGCCGGGGGCCTCGGCGCGCCAGGGCAGGACCTGGAACGTGGACGGGTCCGGCTTGGCGATCATGTCGGACTCGTAGACCCGGGCGAAGCCCTCGATGGCGGAGCCGTCGAAGCCGATGCCCTCGTCGAAGGCCTGCTCCAGCTCGGCCGGGGCCACGGCAACGGACTTGAGGAAGCCCAGCACGTCCGTGAACCACAGGCGTACGAACCGGATGTCGCGCTCCTCCAACGTCCGGAGCACGAACTCCTGCTGCTTGTCCATCTTCCGCTTCCCCATCCTTGCTGGTCAGGCCGCCTTCCCCGCGCGCCACCGGGAGGCGGTCGGGCACCTGAGCATCCCACCACAACACCATTTCATGCGCGTTGCGGACCTAGATCGGCCGGCCGACCCCGGTCTGAACGGCTCGGGTACGGCAGGTGTACGGCGCTCATGCCCATCTTGCCTGCTCGCACCAACATGCGTAATGGCCGCCCGGGCGGCCGGAGCGGGGCCCGGCGGGGCACGGCCGGGCACCCGGAGCCGAGCACGGCCGGGCACTTGGAGCGGCGGCCCGCGGGGCGCGTGCGGATCGGGCCATTCCGCAGGCATTCCTGTGACCTCCCTACAAGATCACCGGTGTACCCCATTACGATCAGCGCACCCGTCCGTCTCCCGCCTCCCAGAAGGGCCGGCCCCATGGGTTCCGCCAAGAACAAGAGCAGTGCCGCGCGCCAGGCGCGCATAGCCGAGATGCGGCGCGCCGAGCAGGCCCGCGAGCGCCGCAACCGGATCCTCACCATCGGCGCCGGCGTGGTGATCGTCTCCGCTCTGGTTGT
Source organism: Streptomyces sp. JB150 (assembly GCF_011193355.1). Classification (GTDB taxonomy): domain Bacteria; phylum Actinomycetota; class Actinomycetes; order Streptomycetales; family Streptomycetaceae; genus Streptomyces. Next base: position 2,045,543 of record NZ_CP049780.1, on the reverse strand, counting down.
CGGCGGTGTCGTGCTCGTGCGGTCGCAGTCCGACGGCTCCACCGAGCAGGCGAGCGACGACAAGACGACCGGCAAGTTCGTCACCGCCGCGGACGGGGTGCGCAAGTGGGAGGGCACGCTGTCGCGCAACCACGTCACCAAGGACGTGAAGTACTCCGTGGAGCCCCCGGTCGGCGGCGACCACCACCAGGCGTGGATGAACTGCAACGGGGACGTCTACACCAAGGAACTGAACAACGTGAACGCCGTGCACTCCCTGGAGCACGGCGCGGTGTGGGTGACGTACAACGCCAAGGCCGCCAAGGCCGACGTCGACAAGCTGGCCGAGAAGGTCAAGAAGACGCCGTACACGCTGATGAGCCCCAACGAGGACCAGAAGGACCCGATCATGCTGACGGCCTGGGGCCACCAGCGGACGGTGACCGGCGCGGACGACCCGAACGTGGACAAGTTCTTCCAGACGTACGTGCAGGGCGCGCAGACCCCCGAGAAGGGCGCCGCCTGCACGGGCGGACTGGCGCAGTGACGCAGGCGCAGGCCGGCTGGATCGCGGGCGCCGCGGCGGCGGTGCTCGTCGCGGCCGGCGCGATCACGTACGCGGTCGCCTCGGACGGCGACGCGGCCGCGGTGCCCGCGGCGGACTCCGCGGACGCCGGCTTCGCCCGCGACATGGCCGTCCACCACCAGCAGGCCGTGGAGATGTCGTACATCGTGCGTGACCGCACCGACGACGAGGAGATCCGGCGCCTCGCGTACGACATCGCCCAGACCCAGGCCAACCAGCGCGGCATGCTGCTGGGCTGGCTCGACCTGTGGGAGCTGCCGAAGGTGTCGGCGAAGCCGCCGATGAGCTGGATGGGCATGGGCGACGCGCCGACCCGCGGCGACGGCTCGCTGATGCCGGGCATGGCCACCGACGACGAGATGGCGAAGCTGGGCAGGCTGAACGGCAAGGCCGCCGAGGTGTACTTCCTCCAGCTGATGACCGCCCACCACAAGGGCGGCATCCACATGGCCGAGGGCTGCGTCGAGCGGTGCGCGGTGAAGGTGGAGAAGGACCTGGCGCAGGGCATGGTCGACGCGCAGCAGTCGGAGATCGACCTGATGGCGGACCTGCTGGCCGAGCGGGGCGCGAAGGCGCGCTGAGCCGCCCGGCACCCCGTGGTGAACCGCCGCGCGCCGGGCCCGGCCACCCGCCGCGCGCATGGCCCGGTCACCTGCCGCGCGCATGGCCCGGCACCCGCCGCACCCCCCATCGCGTCGTTTTGACGATTACACTGGGCGCGTGCCTCAACTACGCCTCGCCCTGAACCAGATCGACTCGCGCGTCGGCGACCTCGCCGGGAACGCGGAGGCGATTCTCCGCTGGACCCGGCACTCCGCCGACCGGGGAGCGCATCTCGTGGCGTTCCCGGAGATGGCGCTGACCGGGTATCCCGTCGAGGACCTGGCCCTGCGCTCCTCCTTCGTCGAGGCGTCCCGCGCGGCGCTGCGCACGCTCGCCGCACGGCTGGCCGAGGAGGGCTTCGGCGAGCTGCCGGTCCTCGTCGGCTACCTGGACCGCTGCGAGACCGCCCAGCCGAAGTACGGCCAGCCGGCCGGCGCCCCGCAGAACGCGGCGGCGCTGCTGCACCGCGGCGAGGTGGCGCTCACCTTCGCCAAGCACCACCTGCCGAACTACGGCGTCTTCGACGAGTTCCGCTACTTCGTGCCCGGCGACAGCATGCCCGTGGTGCGGCTGCACGGCGTCGACATCGCCCTCGCCATCTGCGAGGACCTGTGGCAGGAGGGCGGCCGGGTGCCCGCGGCCCGCTCCGCGAAGGCGGGCCTGCTGCTCTCGGTCAACGCCTCGCCCTACGAGCGCGACAAGGACGACACCCGCCTGGAGCTGGTCCGCAAGCGGGCCCAGGAGGCCGGCTGCACCACCGCCTACCTCGCCATGATGGGCGGGCAGGACGATCTGGTGTTCGACGGCGACTCGATCGTGGTCGACGCGAGCGGCGCGGTCGTCGCCCGGGCGGCCCAGTTCGCCGAGGAGTGCCTGGTCGTCGACCTGGACCTGCCCGCCGCGGCCCCCGACGCCCCGGACGGGGTCGTGGACGACGGCCTGCGCGTCGACCGCCTGATCCTCTCCGACGACCCCCTCCCGGCGTACCCGCCGCAGTACACCGGCGGCTGCGCGGACCGCCTCGGCGACGACGAGGAGGTGTACCAGGCCCTGGTCACGGGCCTGCGCGCGTACGTTGTCAAGAACGGCTTCCGCTCCGTCCTGATCGGCCTGTCCGGCGGCATCGACTCGGCGCTCGTCGCGGCCATCGCCTGCGACGCGGTGGGCGCGCAGAACGTGTACGGCGTCTCGATGCCCTCGAAGTACTCCTCCGAGCACTCCAAGGGCGACGCGGCGGAGCTGGCCCGGCGCACCGGCCTGAACTTCCGCACGGTCCCGATCGCCCCCATGTTCGACGCGTACATGGACGCGCTCGGCCTCACCGGCCTCGCCGAGGAGAACCTCCAGTCCCGCCTGCGCGGCACCCTCCTGATGGCCATCTCCAATCAGGAGGGCCACCTCGTGCTGGCCCCCGGCAACAAGTCCGAGCTGGCGGTGGGCTACTCCACCCTGTACGGCGACTCGGTCGGCGCGTACGGCCCCATCAAGGACGTCTACAAGACCTCGGTCTTCCGCCTCGCGCGCTGGCGCAACCGCGCCGCCGAGGAACGCGGCGAGACCCCGCCGATCCCCGAGAACTCCCTCACCAAGCCGCCGAGCGCGGAGCTGCGCCCCGGCCAGGTCGACACCGACTCGCTGCCGGACTACCCCGTCCTCGACGCCATCCTGGAGCGCTACGTCGACCGCGACGAGGGCGCCGACACGATCGCCGCGGCCGGCTTCGACCCGGACCTGGTGACCCGCACCCTCCGCCTGGTCGACACCGCCGAGTACAAGCGCCGCCAGTACCCGCCGGGGACGAAGATCTCCCCCAAGGGCTTCGGCAAGGACCGGCGGCTGCCGATCACGAACGGGTGGCGGGAGACGGCGTAGCGGCGGCGCGCCGCACCCGAGTTGACACCGCGGGCACCGTCCGGTGTCCTGCTGCGATGCCCGATCTCCGCATCCAGCAGCCACACGACGACGCTGCCCTCCGCGACTGGCAGCACGTCCACAACACGATCATCCCCACCCACCTGCTGTCCCTGGACGAGATACGCGAGCGCGCCCGGCGTCATCACCTGGAGGTCGCGTATCTCGGCGACGTACTCATGGGGTGCAGCACGGTGCGCCCGCCGGAGGACAGCACCCGGACCGCCACCGTGATCGCCCGCGTGCTGCCCGCCCACCGCCGCCAGGGGTACGGGGAGCAGCTCTACGCCCGTGGGCTGGAGCGGGCGCGGGAGCTGGGGGCCGAGGTGATCGAGACCGTCGTCCTCGGCTCCAACGAGGACGGACTGCGGTTCGCCGAGAAGCACGGCTTCGTCGAGACCGAGCGGTATCTGCTGCCGGGCGACACCATCCCGTGGATCGACCTGCGTCTCGTCTGAACCGCCGGCGACCGGCTACTGCTGCTGCTTGCGCGCCAGTTCCGCCAGGACCTGGTACAGCGGCTCCTTGGCGCGGCGGCGGTACTCCTGGATCGACCAGCCGTTGCCGTCGGGGTCTTTGAAGTACATGAAGGTGGCGCCGTCGTCGGGGGTGTAACGGACCGGCTCGGAGACCTCCAGGCCGCGGCCGACCAGCTCGGCCCGGGCCGCCTCGATGTCGGCCACGCACAGCTGGAGGCCCTGGTAGGAGCCGGGGGCCGGCTTGGGGCCCTTGGTCAGTTCCCAGACGCTGTCGCCGAGGGCGATGGAGCAGCCGGAGCCGGGCGGGGTCAGCTGGACGATGCGCATGCCCGGCATGACCTCCTGGTCGATGTCGACGTGGAAGCCGACCTTGTCGCGGTAGAAGTCCCGGGCGCGGTCGATGTCGCTCACGGGCAGCGGGATGACTTCGAGGGTCAGGGCCATGTCCATCACGTGACTCCTTCGTCGACGCGGGTCTCGTACGGGCCTACGCACCGAACCGCCATCTCGTCTGGCTGAACGGCTGTCCCTTACCGAAGCCGAAAACCGTGCGCGGCGCCACCGAATAGACGACGGCGTGTCCGGGGCCGTGGTGGAAGAACCCGTCCCGGACCTCGAAGTGCCAGAACGCGCCGTACTTCTCCTCCCACGCCGCCGCCGGCTCGCGCAGCCGCCCGTCGTCCGTGACGCGGACCGCCTCGCCCTCGACCACCAGGTCGTAGCCCCGGTCCCAGGTGTTCGTGCCGGTCGTCAGCACGACCTGCGGGTTCGCCGCCAGGTTGCGGGCCTTGCGTTCCTCCGGCCCGGTGCAGAAGTGCAGCTCACCCGCCGACCAGACCGCCGGGAGCGGGGTCACGTGCGGGCGGCCGTCCGGCCGTACCGTCGAGAAGCAGAACAGCTCGGCCCCGGCGAGCAGCTTCTCGGCCTCCGGCCACGGGGTCGCGGTGGCCGTCTCGTCGCTGTAGCGCGGATCCAGGTGCGTCCGCGGGTGTCCGTCGGTCGTCATGGGCGTCCTCCCGGCACTTGCTCCGACCCGTCCCCCCAGCGCGTCCTCCCGCGCTCACCGGTACAGACCCCGTCCACCCCCCGAACTCATCGGAGCCCGCGCACACGGCTGCGGTTAGGCTCGGCTCGTACGACAGTGATCTCGTACGCGACGCGTCGCCGTACGAGGGTGACCGGGAACGGGAGGCTGGGATGACGGCGCCGGGGCGCAGGAGCAGTACCTTCACGCGGCTGCTGCGGCACGGCTTCACCGACGCCACCTCCGCCGAGCGGCTGCTGGACAGCCCCGAGCTGGCAGCCGTGCGCGACGACCCCGTCCTGCTGGAGGCGCTGGGCGCCACCGCCGACCCCGATCTCGCCCTGCGCGGGCTCGTCCGGCTGCTGGAGGCCCAGCCGGACCCGGCCGCCCGCCGCGCGCTGCTCGACACGGTGACAGCGGCCAAGCCGCTGCGCGACCGGCTGCTCGGGGTGCTCGGCGCGTCCGTCGCGCTCGGCGAGCACCTGGCCCGGCACGCGGGCGACTGGCAGGCGCTGGTGATGTACGAGCCGCGGGACCTGCATCCGGGCGTCGAGGAGTTCGAGCGGCAACTGGCCGGGGCCGGCGACCCCGTCGCGCTGCGGATCGCCTACCGGCGCTGCCTGCTGTCCATCGCCGCCCGCGACGTGTGCGGCACGACCGACGTCGCCGAGACCGCCGCCGAACTGGCCGACCTGGCCACCGCCACCCTGCGCGCGGCCTTGCGGCTGGCCGAGGCCGCCGCGCCCGAGGACGCCGCGCTGTGCCGCCTCGCGGTGATCGCGATGGGCAAGTGCGGCGGGCACGAGCTGAACTACGTCTCCGACGTGGACGTCATCTTCGTCGGCGAGGCCGCGGGCGGCGCCGACGAGAGCAAGGCCCTCAAGGCCGCCACCAAGCTCGCCTCGCACCTGATGCGGATCTGCTCCGAGACCACCGTCGAGGGCTCCATCTGGCCGGTCGACGCCAACCTGCGGCCCGAGGGACGCAACGGCCCGCTCGTGCGCACCCTCTCCAGCCACCTCGCCTACTACCAGCGCTGGGCCAAGACCTGGGAGTTCCAGGCCCTGCTCAAGGCCCGGCCCGTGGCCGGCGACCGGGAGCTGGGGGAGCAGTACGTCGCCGCCCTCGACCCCCTCGTGTGGCAGGCCGCCGAGCGGGAGAACTTCGTCGCCGACGTACAGAAGATGCGGCGGCGCGTGGTGGAGAACATCCCGGTCGCCGAGGTCGAGCGCGAGCTGAAGCTGGGGCCGGGCGGGCTGCGCGACGTCGAGTTCGCCGTCCAGCTGCTCCAGCTGGTGCACGGGCGGGCCGACGCCTCCCTGCGCAGCGGCACCACCCTCGACGCGCTGCGGGCGCTGGCCGCCGGCGGGTACGTGGGCCGCGCGGACGCCGCCCAGCTGGAGGACGCGTACCGCTTCCTGCGGTCCATGGAGCACCGCATCCAGCTCTACCGGCTGCGCCGCACCCACCTCGTCCCGGAGGACGAGGCCGACCAGCGGCGCCTCGGCCGCTCGCTGGGCCTGCGCACCGACCCGGTCGGTGAGCTGAACCGCGAGTGGAAACGGCACGCGGCCGTCGTGCGCCGGCTGCACGAGAAGCTGTTCTACCGGCCGCTGCTCGACGCGGTCGCCCAGCTCGCCCCCGGCGAGGCCCGGCTCAGCCCCGAGGCCGCGCGGGAACGGCTCGTTGCGCTCGGGTACGCCGACCCCGCCTCCGCGCTGCGCCACCTGGAGGCGCTGGCCTCCGGCGTGTCCCGCAAGGCCGCCATCCAGCGCACCCTGCTGCCGGTGCTGCTCGGCTGGTTCGCGGACTCCGCCGACCCGGACGCGGGCCTGCTGAACTTCCGCAAGGTGTCCGACGCGCTCGGCAAGACGCCCTGGTACCTGCGGCTGCTGCGCGACGAGGGCGCCGCCGCGCAGAACCTCGCCCGCGTGCTGTCCGCCGGCCGGCTCGCCCCCGACCTGCTGATGCGCGCGCCCGAGGCGGTCGCGCTGCTCGGCGACGGCGACGGCGGCGGTGGCCTGGAGCCGCGCGGCCGGGCCCATCTGGAGCAGGAGGTCCTGGCCGCCGTCGGCCGCGCGGACGGCGCCGAGCAGGCGGTCACGGCGGCGCGCGGCGTGCGCCGCCGTGAACTGTTCCGTACGGCCGCCGCCGACATCGTCGGCTCCTACGGCACCGAGGACCGCCCCGCCGAGGCCGACCAGGGCGCCCTGGTCGACCGGGTCGGCGCGGCCGTGTCCGACCTGACCGCCGCGACCCTAGCCGGCACCCTGCGCGCGGTGGTCCGCGACAACTGGGGCGACGAGCTGCCGACCCGTTTCGCCGTCATCGGCATGGGCCGCTTCGGCGGCCACGAACTCGGCTACGGCTCCGACGCGGACGTGCTGTTCGTGCACGAGCCGCGTGAGGGCGTCGACGAGCGGGAGGCCGGGCAGGCCGCGAACCGGGTCGTCTCCGAGATGCGCCGCCTGCTGCAGATCCCCAGCGCCGACCCGCCCCTGCTGATCGACGCCGACCTGCGCCCGGAGGGCAAGTCCGGGCCGCTGGTCCGCTCCCTGAAGTCGTACGAGGCCTACTACCGCCGCTGGTCCCTGGTCTGGGAGTCCCAGGCGCTGCTGCGGGCCGAGCCGGTCGCCGGGGACGAGGACCTGGGGCGCCGGTTCGTCGAGCTGATCGACCCGCTGCGCTATCCGGCGCGCGGCCTCGACGACGACGCCGTACGCGAGATCCGGCGCCTGAAGGCCCGCATGGAGTCCGAGCGGCTGCCCCGGGGCGTCGACCCCAAGCTGCACGCCAAGCTGGGACCGGGCGGCCTGTCCGACGTCGAGTGGACCGTCCAGCTCCTCCAGATGCGGCACGGTGCCGCCCACGAGGCGCTGCGCACCACCCGGACCCGCGAGGCGCTCGCCGCGGCCCGCGAGGCCGGTCTGATCTCCGCCGAGAGCGCCGCGGTCCTCGACGAGGCGTGGGTGCTCGCCACCCGGGTGCGCAACGCGGTGATGCTGGTCCGGGGCCGGGCCGGCGACACCTTCCCGACGGACCCGCGCGAACTGGCCGCCGTGGGCCGCTACCTCGGGTACGGCCCCGGCCACGCCGGCGACATGCTCGACGCCTACCGCCGTACCACGCGCCGCGCGCGGGGCGTGGTCGAGGAGCTGTTCTACGGGGCATGAGCGGCCGCGGCGCCCCGCTCCCGCACGTCAGGCTCGGGGACACCAGGCTTCCGTGCGTCACGTTCAGGGACGCCGTTCTCCGGGACGCCCGGCCGCCGCGCGTCGCGCTGCGGGACGCCCCGCTCCGGGACGCCGGGCTGCCGGGCGTCACGCTCGGGGACGCCCGGTCTCCGGGACGCCAGGCTCCCGGACGCCCCGCTCCGGGACGCCGATCTGCGGGACGCCAGGCTCCCGTACGTCACGCTCCGAGACGCCGCCCCCCGGGACGCCGGCCTTCGAGGCGTCGTACGCCGGGGCCGCGGGTGCCGCGTCCCGTGGGGCGGGGGTGCGCCGGGTCATCGCCACGCCCAGCAGGACGACGGCCATCCCCGCCACCACCCGCGCCCCGACCTGCTCGCCGAGCACCAGCGCGCCCAGCGCCACCGACACCACCGGCAGCAGGTAGCCGACCGTGGCCGCGCTCGTCGGGCCTTCGTCGGCGATGAGGCGGTAGTTGAGGTAGAAGGTGACGCCGGTGCCCAGCACGCCGAGGGCGGTGACCGCGAGCAGCGCGGTGACGTCGGCGTCCAGCGGGCCGGCCACCGGCAGGGCGAACGCGCTCCAGGCGGTGGCGGTGAGCAGCTGGGCCGCGGACAGGGCCAGCGGGGCCCGCCGGTCGGTGAGATGCCGGGCCATGTAGGCGAAGGCGACGGCGTAACTCGCGGCGGCGGCCAGCAGCGCCGCCGCGCCCCAGCCGAGCAGGCCCGAGCGCTGCCACGGCGCGAAGATCAGCACCGTGCCGGCGAAGCCGAGCAGCAGTCCGGCCAGGCGGGCCCGGCCGAGGCCCCGCTCGGTGCCGAGCAGGACGCCGATCAGCAGGGACCACAGCGGGGTCGTCGCGTTCAGGACGCCCGCGACACCCGAGTCGACGGTCTGCTCGCCGATGCCGAACAGGGCGAAGGGCAGGGCGTTGCAGAACAGCGCGGCGATCACCAGACGCCCCCAGGTGGCCCGGTCGCGCGGCAGCCGCTGGCCGGCCCAGCGGGCCAGGAGCAGCAGGACGGCGGTGCCGAGCCCACAGCGGGCGATGGTGATCTGGGCGGGGGAGAGGCCGTGGTCGAGGGCGACCTTGATCCAGAGGAAGCCCGAGCCCCAGAGGAGGGCGAGCGCGGCCATACGGAGCGTGGAGGCGAGGGGCATGGCTCCACGCTGGACGCCTTTTCCCTTCAGGACAAGTGAAAAGTTCTGCAATCCGTTTAAGCTGAACTACATGCAGCTTGATGTGCGACGGATGCAGGTGCTGCGCGCTGTCGTCGGCACCGGCTCGGTGACCGCGGCGGCGGCGCGGCTCGGGTACACGCCCTCCGCGGTCAGCCAGCAGATCGCGGCCCTGGAGAAGGAGGCCGGCACGGACCTGCTGGAGCGGGCGGGGCGCGGCGTGCGGCCCACGGCGGCGGGGCTGCTGCTGACCGAGCACGCCGACGCCATCGCCCGGCGGGTCGCCGAGGCCGAGACCGCGCTCGCCGACCTGCTGGCGGGGCGCACCGGGCGGCTGTCGGTGCGGTACTTCGCCACGGCGGGCGCGGCGCTGGTCGCCCCGGCGGTGGCGCGGCTGCGGACGCTGCACCCCGGCGTGCAGGTGGAACTCCGCCTCGCGGATCCCCAGGACCCCCTCACCGACGTCCGCGAGGGCCGGGCCGACATCGCGCTGGTGGTGGGCGAGGAAGGCGCCCGGGACGGCGTACGCCTGCTGCGCCTGCTCGACGACCCCTACCTCGCCGTCCTGCCCAAGGGGCACCCGCTGGCCGCTCGGCGGAGCGTGGACCTGGCCGAGCTGGCCGACGAGCCGTGGGTGGGCAGCGAGTGGCCCGGACCGTGCCTCGACGCCCAGCTCGCCGCCTGCGCGGCCGCGGGTTTCCGTCCCCGCTTCGTCGTCGACAGCGAGGACTACCTCACCGCCCAGGGCTTCGTGGCCGCCGGCCTCGGCGTCACCCTGATCCCCCGGCTGGGCCTGGGCACGCCCCACCCGGACGTCACCGTCCGCCGCCTGAAGCCCCCGACGCCGGCCCGCACCATCCTGGCCGCCCTGCGCCCGGCCGCACCCGCGCAGCCGCCCCTGACGGCCTTCATCGAGTCGCTGAGGGAGGCGGCGGGAGGCGGTGGCGCGGCGCCGCGCCAGGACGCGCGTCGCGCGACGGCGCGATAGCGCCGGGGGCGCCGGGGAGCCCCCGCGCGGCCGTCACGCCTTCGTCGGCTCCAGGGCGCTCCGGTGCGGGGCCGCCGCGGGCTGGTGGACCAGCCGGGGGAGGGCGTGGGGCAGGGCGCCGTACCAGGCGCGGGCGACGGTGTAGCCGAAGCCGAGGCAGAGCATGCCGCCCACGGCGTCGAGCCAGAAGTGATTGGCGGTGGCGACGATGACCACCAGCGTCGCCGCGGGGTACACCAGCCCCAGCACCCGCACCCACGGCACCCGCGTCAGCGCGAAGATCGTCACGCCGCACCACAGGGACCAGCCGATGTGCATCGAGGGCATCGCGGCGTACTGGTTCGACATGTTCTTCAGGTCGCCGGACGCCATGGAGCCCCAGGTCTGGTGGACCAGGACGGTGTCGATGAAGCCGCCGCCGGTCATCAGGCGGGGCGGGGCCAGCGGATACAGGTAGTAGCCGACGAGCGCGACGCCCGTGGTCGCGAACAGCACCAGGCGCGTCGCCGCGTAGCGGCCGGGGTGGCTGCGGTACAGCCACACCAGCACGCCGAGCGTCACCACGAAGTGCAGTGTCGCGTAGTAGTAGTTCATGCCCACGATCAGCCAAGTCACGGCATTGGCCGCGTGGTTGACGGACTGCTCCACGGCGATGCCGAGCTGCTGCTCGGCCTTCCAGATCCAGTCCGCGTTGCGCAGCGCCTCCGCCTTCTGCTCCGGTACGGCGTTGCGGATCAGCGAGTACGTCCAGTAACTCACCGCGATCAGCAGAATCTCGAACCACAGCCGGGGACGGCGCGGGCTGCGCAGCCGGCGCAGGACGCTGCGCGCGGTCTGACCCGATTCGTCCGTGACATCGTCCGCGACGTGGTGCGGAACGGCCTCGGCAGGGCCTTCCGGTGTCGTCACGGTCGTCTCACTCATGGGCACAGAGTCTGCCAGAAAAGCGTTCCCCTCCCGATCATCCCCCGGTCGGGTTCCGGACGCACGTTCTCCACCCGGCGGACATATCGGCGTACTACGACCGCACGGTGCCCGCCGGCGCCCCTCCGCCCGGCGGAGGATTCACGGCCGTGTCACGGACGATGGCGGTGTACCGGGGCGGAGGCGGTCGAACCGCGCACCACCAGCTCCGGCATGAAGACGAACTCGCTGTGCGGCGCCGGGGTGCCGCCGATCTCCTCCAGCAGCGTGCGCACCGCGGCCTGCCCCATCGCCGGGACCGGCTTGCGGACGGTGGTCAGCGGCGGATCGGTGAAGGCGATCAGCGGGGAGTCGTCGAAGCCGACGACGGAGATGTCCTTCGGTACGTCCAGCCCGAGCTGCCGGGCCGCGCGTATCGCCCCCAGCGCCATCATGTCGCTGGCGCACACCACCGCCGTGCAGTCCCGGCCGATCAGCGCGGAGGCGGCGGCCTGGCCGCCCTCCAGCGTGTACAGCGAGTGCTGGATCAGCTCCGACTCGACCACCTCGGCGGTCAGCCCCAGCTGCTCCTGCACGGCCCGGACGAAGCCCTCGATCTTGCGCTGCACCGGCACGAACCGCTTGGGTCCGAGCGCCAGGCCGATGCGGGTGTGGCCGAGCGAGACCAGGTGCGTCACCGCGAGCGTCATCGCCGCGCGGTCGTCGGGGGAGATGAACGGCGCCTGCACCTTCGGGGAGAAGCCGTCGACGAGGACGAAGGGCACGCCCTGCGCCCGCAGCTGCTCGTAGCGCTGCATGTCGGCGGTGGTGTCGGCGTGCAGTCCGGAGACGTAGATGATGCCCGCGACCCCGCGGTCCACCAGCATCTCGGTCAGCTCGTCCTCGGTCGAGCCGCCGGGGGTCTGGGTGGCGAGCACCGGGGTGTAGCCCTGCCGGGTCAGCGCCTGGCCGATGACCTGGGCGAGGGCCGGGAATATCGGGTTCTCCAGCTCGGGCGTGATCAGCCCGACCAGTCCGGCGCTGCGCTGCCGCAGCCGCACCGGGCGCTCGTAGCCCAGCACGTCGAGCGCGGCCAGCACCGACTGGCGGGTGGTGGCGGCGACGCCGGGCTTCCCGTTGAGGACGCGGCTGACGGTCGCCTCGCTCACCCCCGCCTGCGCAGCGATGTCCGCAAGCCGTGTGGTCACAGGGTGCGACTGTACCGGCCAGGTCTCCCCTTGCCCACCGAACGGACGCCGGGTGCGAGCGGTTGACCGGCGCGCTGCGGGTTGCTGCGACATGGCGTCCCCTCATTGAAAAGAACAGCAAGAGCTTGCAAGTCTTGCACAACACGGTCCGTGCCCGCTCAACCCCGTAGAACAACGGTCTCACAGCGGTCTACGACAGGTCACGCCCGAATAACTTCGGTGATGCCTTGCACTTTTTTTCTGCAAGGTCTTTCGCAACTATTGCATCGCTGTTACGTTCACGTCGCCCGGCGGCCGCAACGGCGCAGTCGGCAAGTCGACAGGAAGCGGCAGACGGGGCCGCCTCCTGTCAGGGCCTCCCTGGCGGCCCACCTCACGGGCTTTACCCTCAAGGAGAACTCATGCGGCGTGGCATAGCGGCCACCGCGCTGGTGGCGTCCCTCGCTCTCGCGGCGACGGCCTGCGGCGGCGACGACAGCAGCGACAGCTCGAACGGGCCGGTCACCATCACCTGGTGGGACACCTCCAACGCGACCAACGAGGCGCCGACGTACAAGGCCCTGGTCAAGGAGTTCGAGGCCGCCAACAAGGACGTCAAGGTCAAGTACGTCAACGTGCCCTTCGACCAGGCGCAGAACAAGTTCGACACGGCCGCCGGTTCCAAGGGCGCCCCGGACGTGCTGCGCTCCGAGGTCGGCTGGACCCCCGCCTTCGCCAAGAAGGGCTTCTTCCTGCCGCTGGACGGCACCGAGGCCCTGGCCGAGCAGGACAAGTTCAAGCCCAACCTGATCGAGCAGGCCAAGTACGAGGGCAAGACCTACGGCGTCCCCTTCACCACGGACACCCTGGCCCTCGTCTACAACAAGGAACTGTTCGAGAAGGCCGGCGTCGAGGCCCCCAAGACCTGGGACGACCTGAAGAAGGCCGCCGCCACGATCAAGGCCAAGACCGGCGTCGACGGCTACTGGGGCTCCACCCAGGCCTACTACGCCCAGTCCTTCCTCTACGGCGAGGGCGCCGACACCGTCGACGTCGACGCCAAGAAGATCACGGTGACCTCGCCCGCCGCCAAGAAGGGCTACGCCACCTGGCAGTCCCTCTTCGACGGCAAGGGCCTGCACAAGGCCGACACCACCGCCGACGCCTACGCCCACATCCAGGAGGCGTTCGTCAGCGGCAAGGTCGCCTCGATCATCCAGGGTCCGTGGGAGATCACGAACTTCTACAAGGGTTCCGCCTTCAAGGACAAGGGCAACCTCGGCATCGCCACCGTCCCGGCCGGCTCCACCGGCAAGGCGGGCGCCCCGACCGGCGGCCACAACCTGTCCGTCTACGCGGGCTCGGACGAGGCGCACCAGAAGGCCGCGCTGAAGTTCGTGAAGTTCATGACCTCGGCCAAGGCCCAGGAGACCATCGCCCTGAAGAACAACACGCTGCCGACGCGCGACGACGCCTACACCGAGCAGGTCAAGGCCGACCCGGGCATCGCCGGTTACCAGACGGTGCTCGCCGCCGCCCAGCCGCGTCCCGCGCTGCCCGAGTACAGCTCGCTGTGGGGTCCGCTCGACGACGAACTGCTGAAGGTCGCCGGCGGCAAGGTGTCCCTGGACGAGGGACTGAGCAACGCTGAGACCGCGATCGCCAAGCTGGTCCCGGACTTCACCAAGTAAGCCCGTGTGGCCGCCGGATCCTCCAGTACAGAGGGGGGAAGGATCCGGCGGCCATCGGCCTGTGAGCCGTACCGAATCTTCCAGAAGGTGTCGAACCATGACAGTCGCCATCGACCGTGCGACCGGCAAGCGGAGCGGTGACCGCGGTCCCCGGCCCGGCCTGGGCCGCCGTCTCCAGCACAGCTACCAGAAATACTGGTACGCCTACGCGATGATCACCCCGGTGGTGGTCGTGCTCGGCGCCCTGGTGCTGTACCCCCTGGGCTACGGCCTCTACCTGACGCTCACCGACGCCGACAGCCTGAACTCGGCCCGCACCATCGGCGTCAACGAGATCGAGGCCACCTACAAGTTCATCGGGTTCGACAACTACGCGGACATCCTCTGGGGCGAGACCGCGTACGACCGCTTCTGGTCGCACTTCATCTGGACCATCTTCTGGACGGCGGCCTGCGTCGCCCTGCACTACTCCATCGGGCTCGGCCTCGCCCTGCTGCTCAACCAGAAGCTGCGCGGGCGCACCTTCTACCGGCTGATCCTGGTGCTGCCGTGGGCCGTGCCGACCTTCGTCACCGTCTTCGGCTGGCGCTTCATGCTCGCCGACAGCGGCATCATCAACTCCGCCCTCGACTTCCTGCACCTGCCGACCCTGGCCTGGCTGGAGGACACCTTCTGGCAGCGGTTCGCCGCGATCATGGTGAACACCTGGTGCGGTGTGCCGTTCATGATGGTCTCGCTGCTCGGCGGCCTGCAGTCGATCGACAGCACCCTGTACGAGGCCGCCGAGATGGACGGCGCGACCCGCTGGCAGCAGTTCCGCTACGTCACCCTGCCCGGCCTGCGCTCGGTCAGCTCCACCGTGGTCCTGCTCGGCGTCATCTGGACGTTCAACCAGTTCGCCATCATCTTCCTGCTGTTCGGCAACACCGCCCCCGACGCGCAGATCCTCGTCACCTGGGCCTACCAGCTCGGCTTCGGACAGCAGCCGCGCGAGTTCGCCGAATCGGCCGCCTACGGCATTCTGCTGCTGGGCATCCTGATCGTCTTCACCTCCTTCTACCGCCGCTGGCTGAACCGCGATGAGCAAGCCGCGATCTGAGGCAGGAGCCCCCATGAGCACCACGACCGTCACCCAGTCCGCCGCCGTGGACCAGGCCGCCCCCGCCCCCGCGCCGGGCCCGGCGCGCCGCCGCGGCGAGCGCGGCCTCGCCCGGACCCTCCTCTCCCACGGCCTGCTCACCGTCGCGAGCCTGATCGCCCTCTTCCCGATCGTGTGGCTGGTCTTCCTGTCCCTCGGCCCGGACAAGGACGACTATCTGCACCCCGGGCGCATCTGGTCGACGATGACCCTGGACAACTACAGCTTCGTGCTCCAGGAGACGAACTTCTTCGACTGGCTGAAGAGCACGCTGATCGTCTCGCTCGGCACCACCGTCATCGGCGTGATGATCGCGGCCACCACCGGCTACGCGGTCTCCCGCATGCGCTTCCCCGGCTACAAGAAGTTCATGTGGGTGCTGCTGTGCACCCAGATGTTCCCGATCGCCGTGCTGATCGTGCCGATGTACCAGATCCTGTCGGAGCTCCAGCTCATCGACACCTACCTCGGCCTGATCCTCGTCTACTGCTCCACCGCCGTCCCGTACTGCGCGTGGCTGCTCAAGGGGTACTTCGACACCATCCCCTTCGAGATCGACGAGGCCGGCCGGGTCGACGGGCTCTCCCCGTTCGGCACCTTCTTCCGGCTGATCCTGCCCCTCGCCCGGCCGGGCCTGGCCGTCGCCGCCTTCTACAGCTTCATCACCGCCTTCGGCGAGGTCGCCTTCGCCACGACGTTCCTGCTGGACGACGAGAAGTACACCTTCGCCGTCGGCCTGCAGAGCTTCGTCAGCGAGCACGACGCCCAGCGCAACCTGATGGCCGCGACCGCGGTGCTCATCGCCATCCCGGTGTCGGCGTTCTTCTACCTCGTGCAGAAGAACCTGGTGACGGGACTCACCGCGGGCGGCACCAAGGGCTGACGGCCCTGCTCGAGAAGACTCCCGCGCCCTGACCGCGCGGGTGGCGGCCCGGCCGCGGTGTCCTTCCGACCCCGCTGTCACCGAGGCCGGGCCGCCTCTCACCCCACGCCCCCTGCCGCCGTACCCACGCCTCCATGACCTCGAATCGGTTACAGATCAAGGACGCCATGAGCCAGCACACTGCCGACCCGGCACCGAACTCCGCCGTCGCCACCGTCGCCAAGCGCCGCGACTGGTGGCGGGACGCGGTGATCTACCAGGTCTATCCGCGCAGCTTCGCCGACAGCAACGGCGACGGCATGGGCGACCTGGAGGGCGTACGCTCCCGCCTGCCGTATCTGCGCGACCTCGGCGTGGACGCGGTGTGGCTCAGCCCCTTCTACGCCTCCCCGCAGGCCGACGCCGGCTACGACGTCGCCGACTACCGGGCCGTCGACCCGATGTTCGGCAACCTCCTGGACGCCGACGCCCTCATCCGCGACGCCCACGAGCTGGGCCTGCGCATCATCGTCGACCTGGTGCCCAACCACTCCTCCGACCAGCACGAGTGGTTCAAGCGCGCCGTCGCCGAGGGCCCCGGCTCCCCGCTGCGGGACCGCTACCACTTCCGCCCCGGCAAGGGCGAGAACGGCGACCTGCCGCCCAACGACTGGGAGTCCATCTTCGGCGGCCCCGCCTGGACCCGGGTCACCGAGCCCGACGGCACCCCCGGCGAGTGGTACCTGCACCTGTTCGCCCCCGAGCAGCCCGACTTCAACTGGGACCACCCGGCGGTCGGCGACGAGTTCCGCTCGATCCTGCGCTTCTGGCTGGACATGGGCGTCGACGGCTTCCGCATCGACGTCGCCCACGGCCTGGTGAAGGCCGAGGGCCTGCCCGACCTGGGCGCCCACGACCAGCTGAAGCTGCTGGGCAACGATGTCATGCCGTTCTTCGACCAGGACGGCGTGCACGAGATCTACCGCCAATGGCGGCTGATCCTCGACGAGTACGCCGGTGAGCGCATCTTCGTCGCCGAGGCGTGGACGCCGACCGTCGAGCGCACCGCCAACTACGTCCGCCCCGACGAGCTGCACCAGGCCTTCAACTTCCAGTACCTGGGCACGGAGTGGGACGCGAAGGAGCTGCGCACCGTCATCGACCGCACCCTGGAGGCCATGCGCCCGGTCGGCGCCCCCGCCACCTGGGTGCTGTCCAACCACGACGTCACCCGGCACGCCACCCGGTTCGCCAACCCGCCCGGCCTCGGCACCCAGATCCGCACCGCCGGCGACCGCGAACTGGGCCTGAGGCGGGCCCGCGCCGCGACCCTGCTGATGCTGGCGCTGCCCGGTTCCGCCTACATCTACCAGGGCGAGGAGCTGGGCCTGCCGGACGTCGTCGACCTGCCCGACGAGGTGCGCCAGGACCCGGCGTACTTCCGCGGCGCGGGCCAGGACGGCTTCCGCGACGGCTGCCGGGTGCCGATCCCGTGGACCCGCACCGGACCGTCGTACGGCTTCGGCAGCGGCGGCAGCTGGCTGCCCCAGCCCGCCGAGTGGGCCGAGCTGAGCGTCGAGGCGCAGACCGGGGTGCCCGGCTCCACCCTGGAGCTGTACCGCACCGCGCTGGCCGTCCGACGCGACCACCCCGACCTGGGCGCCGGGGACGCCGTCGAGTGGCTGAAGGCGCCCGAGGCCGTCCTGGCCTTCCGGCGCGGGGACTTCGTCTGCGTCGCCAACACCGGCGGCGAGTCGGTGACCACCCCGGCGTACGGGCGGCCGCTGCTCGCCAGCGGTGAGGTGCAGGAGGGCGACGGCGAGGTGAAGGTGCCCGCCGACACCACCGTGTGGTTCAGCACGGCTGTGTAACTTCTTGCAGCAACTTCCGACGGCCCGCTGCCCTTTTGGGCAGCGGGCCTTTAACATCTGGCCACCGCAAGGTTTCTGCAAGATTTCAACGACCCCTTCGATGGTGAAGGAACCCCACATGGCCATCAGCAGAACCGTTTCGAGCGCCCTGGCGCTCGCCGCGGCGGCCGCCTTCCTGGCCCCCGCCACCGCCGCCCACGCCGCCCCGCCCGGCACCAAGGACGTCACGGCCGTCCTCTTCGAGTGGAACTTCGCCTCCGTGGCGAAGGAGTGCACCAACCGCCTCGGCCCCGCCGGCTACGGCTACGTGCAGGTCTCCCCGCCCGCCGAGCACATACAGGGGTCCCAGTGGTGGACCTCCTACCAGCCGGTCAGCTACAAGATCGCCGGACGGCTCGGCGACCGCGCCGCCTTCAAGAACATGGTCGACACCTGTCACGCGGCCGGCGTGAAGGTCGTCGTCGACACCGTCATCAACCACATGGCGGCCGGCAACGGCACCGGCACCGGCGGCTCGTCGTACACGAAGTACAACTACCCCGGCCTGTACTCGTCGTACGACTTCGACAACTGCACCGGCCAGATCACCAACTACCAGGACCGCTGGAACGTCCAGAACTGCGAACTCGTCGGCCTCGCCGACCTGGACACCGGCGAGAACTACGTCCGCGGCGCCATCGCCGGGTACATGAACGACCTGCTCTCGCTCGGCGTCGACGGCTTCCGCGTCGACGCCGCCAAGCACATGGCCGCCGCCGACCTCGCGAACATCAAGTCGCGGCTGACCAACCCCTCCGCGTACTGGAAGCAGGAGGTCATCTACGGCGCCGGCGAGGCCGTCCAGCCCACCGAGTACACCGGCAACGGCGACGTCCAGGAGTTCCGCTACGCCTACGACCTCAAGCGGGTCTTCACCAACGAGAACCTCGCCTACCTGAAGAACTACGGCGAGGGCTGGGGTTACCTGAACAACGGGGTCGCGGGCGTCTTCGTCGACAACCACGACACCGAGCGCAACGGCTCCACGCTCAGCTACAAGGACGGCGCCAACTACACCCTGGCCAGCGTCTTCATGCTGGCCTGGCCCTACGGCGCCCCCGACATCAACTCCGGCTACGAGTTCACCGACCACGACGCCGGCCCGCCCAACAACGGCCGGGTCGACGCCTGCTGGCAGGCCGGCTGGAAGTGCCAGCACGCCTGGCCCGAGATCGAGCGCATGGTCGCCTTCCGCAACGCCACCCGCGGCACGGCGGTCACCAACTGGTGGGACAACGGCGGCGACGCGATCGCGTTCGGCCGCGGGAACAAGGGATACGTGGCCATCAACCACGAGTCCGGCTCCCTGACCCGCACCTACCAGACCTCACTGCCCGCGGGCACGTACTGCAACGTGCAGAACAACACGACCGTGACGGTGAACTCCAGCGGCCAGTTCACCGCCACCCTGGGCGCCAACACCGCGCTGGCGATCTACGCGGGCAAGCCGAGCTGCTGAACCCGGTTCGCACTCGTGGGCGAGTGATCGCCCGGTCGTGAGTTCCCGCTCCGTCCCGACGACCGTGTCGTGATCCTGGTACGGGCGGCGCGCCTTGGGCGCCGCCCGTACCAGCTCGGGTGGGGGAGAGCGATGACACGAGAAGCAGGGCGACAGGCGGGCCCGGACGAACGGGCCGTCCTCCTGGCGGCCGGACTGGCCGATCTGGCCGTGAGCGCGCTCGGCACGGCCCTGGGCACGATGCGGGGGCTGCTGCGCCGCTCGGACGCCGCCGAGCTGGCGGCCGACGCCGAGCGCGACCTGATGGCACGCGGGCGCCTGGCGCTGGACCGGTACGCGTCCCCGCCCCCGCCCCACCTGGAGATCCTGGCCCGGAACTCCCGGTACGCCCGGTCCCGAGCCGCCGCCGACGATGACTGAGCGCTGGGACCCGGCAGCGTTCAAGGCCCGCGTCGACGAGGTGCTCCACGCGTTCACCGCCGACGAGGCCGAACGGTTCGCGGACATCGACCCGGCCCTCGCTCCGGTCGCCGACCAGCTCCGCGCGGCGGTCGCGGACGGCAAGCGGCTGCGGGCGGCGTTCTGCTACTGGGGCTGGCGCGCGGCGGGGCAGCCCGACAGCGACGCCCTGGTGCGCGCGGCGACCGCCGTGGAACTCGTGCACGCCGCCGCCGTCGTCCACGACGACCTCATCGACGACAGCCCGCTGCGGCACGGCCGCCCCACCGCGCACATCGCGCTGCGCGGCGCCGTACGCCGCCGCCCGCGCGCCGTCGCCGCCGCCCGGTCCCTGGCCATGCTGGTGGGAAACCTGCTGATGGGGCTGGCCGGGCAGCTGTTCACCACCAGCGGTCTGCCCGCCGCCTACCTCGCCCGCGCCCGCCCCCTGTGGTCGCTGCTCGCCCGGGAGCTGATCGCGGGGGAGTGCCTGGAGATCCTGCGCACCGGCGCCGAGCCGGACATCGCGGCGTCGCTGAAGGTGATCCGGTACAAGACCGCCAAGTACACCGTCGAGCAGCCCCTGCTGATCGGCGGCGCGCTCGCCGGGGCGGGGGAGCGGCTGCGCGAGGGTTGCTCCGCCTACGGGCTGCCGCTGGGCGAGGCGTTCCAGCTCCGGGACGACCTGCTCGGCCTGTTCGGCGACCCTGAACACACCGGCAAGGCCAACCTCGACGACGTACGCGGGCACCGGCCCACCGCCCTGCTGGCGGAGACCTGGCGCGTCGCCGGGGACGACGACCGGCAGCGGCTGGGCGCCCTCCTGGGCCGGCGCGACCTGGACACGGACGGCCTGGGCGCGGTCCGCGAGATCATGCGCCGGCTGGGCACGCCCGACCGCGTCGAGGACATGATCACCGCACGCGTCGAGGAAGCCCTCGACGCGCTGCACGAGCTGGACGTCCCCCCGCACGCCTCGGCCGCCCTGACCGCGCTGGCGCACTCGGCGGCGGTCCGCCCGTCCTGACCCGGAGGAGAGCCCCATGACGTACACCGAGGCATCCATGGACGCCCTGCGGCGGACCGGCGACGAACTCGCCGACGCCACCGTCACCACCCTCTTCGAGCGCGGAGAGGTGGGGAAGTTCAACACGCTGATGCGCTACGTCTCCACCGCGGGCGCCCCGCTGCCGGACGGACTGCCCGACGTCGCCCGCGAGTACCTCCAGGCCACGAGCGCGCCACCGGCCTGGGTCGACTGGGGGCAGATGGAGAAGGCTCGGCTGTTCTTCCTCGACAACAACGTGCACATCTCCACCGCCCTGTCCTTCGCCTCCATGCCCGCCTGCTACGTCGTCCCGCACGTGGCGAGGCTGCTGTCGGCCACGCACGGGCTGAAGTACCCCTCCAAACGGATGGCGGAGACCGGCCAGTTCACCGTCCACCTGATGCGGCCCGACGCCTTCGAGGCCGGCAGCCGCTTCATCCCCGCCGCCCAGAAGGTCCGCCTGCTGCATGCCGCCATCCGCCACCACCTTCTGCGCGAGGACCGGTGGGACACCGGCGCGCTCGGCACGCCGATCTGCCAGGAGGACATGATCGGCGGCCAGATGTTCTTCTCGCTGCTGGTGCTGGACAGCCTGCACCGGCTGGGCATCCACATGTCGGAGGAGGGCGCGGAGGCGTACTACTACGCCTGGCGGGTGGTCGGCGCCATGCTCGGCGTCGACCAGGACGCCGTACCCGAGACCCTCGACGAGGCCCGGCGGTTCCTCGACCTCTATATGATCCGCCACATGGGGCCGTCCGAGGAGGGCGCGCACCTGACCCGGCAGCTGATCGACCTCTACGAGGAGGTCGTGCCCGGCACCTTCTTCGACCCGATCGTCTCCGCCCTCATCCGCCACCTCGTCGGCGACACCTGCGCCGACTGGCTTCGGGTGCCGCGCACTCCGTGGGACACCGCCGTCAAGGCCGTGCCCCGTCTGCTGGGCGTTCTGGAGACCATCGAGGACCGCTCACCGCTCGGCGCCTGGGCCCTGGACCGCCTCGGTCACCTCACCACCGTCTTCGAGCTGTCCTCCCTCACCCGCGGACGCGTCATGCACTACGCCATTCCCGAACAGCTCAAGAAGGACTACGGCGTCTCCACCGCGGTGCCGCGCACCCGCCGCTGGACCCCGCCCGAGCCCCGCATTCCCTCCTGACCCGGGATCAGCCCAGCTGAAATTCCTTGCCGCCGATTTCAAGCCTCTTGCTGTAAGGCTTTCGTTGGCGATACGGTCGCGCGGGCGCCCGGCATCGGAGCCGAGCCGCGGCGCAGGGGTCGGACCCGTTCGAGCCGTATTCGCAAGGAGTTCCCGCCTGTGATACCGAGATGGCCGGCGCCCCCGACGCGCCGTACCGTGCCAGTGAGACGGGTCGCGGCCGTCACCGCGACCGTCCTGGCGACCGCCCTCGTCCCTCCGCTCACCGCGCGGGCGGACACCCCGCCCCCGCCTCCCTCCGACGCGAAGCTCGCGGCCGCGCCCGCCCGGCACGACCTGACCCGCGAGCAGTTCTACTTCGTCCTGCCGGACCGGTTCGCCAACGGTGACCGGGCCAACGACAAGGGCGGCCTGACCGGATCCCGGCTGGCCACCGGCTACGACCCGGCCGACAAGGGCTTCTACCAGGGCGGCGACCTCAAGGGCCTGACGAAGAGGCTCGACTACATCAAGGGCCTCGGCACCACCGCCATCTGGCTCGCCCCCATCTTCAAGAACCGGCCGGTGCAGGGCGAGGGCGCCAACGCCTCCGCCGGCTACCACGGCTACTGGATCACCGACTTCACCCAGGTCGACCCGCACTTCGGGACCAACGACGACCTGGAGACCCTGATCGACAAGGCCCATGCCAAGGGCATGAAGGTCTTCTTCGACGTCATCACCAACCACACCGCCGACGTCGTCGACTACGAGGAGAAGTCCTCCGACTACCTCTCCAAGGGCGCCTTCCCGTATCTGACGAAGGACGGCGAGCCCTTCGACGACGCCGACTACGCGGACGGGAAGCGGGACTTCCCGGCCGTGGACTCCGGCTCCTTCCCGTACACGCCGGTCGTCGCCCCGGGCGAGCGGAACGTGAAGGTCCCGGCCTGGCTCAACGACCCGGCGATGTACCACAACCGCGGCGACTCCACCTGGGCCGGCGAGTCCGCCACCTACGGCGACTTCGTCGGCCTGGACGACCTGTGGACCGAGCGTCCCGAGGTCGTCGAGGGCATGGAGCGCATCTACCAGCGCTGGGTGCGCGACTTCGACATCGACGGCTTCCGGATCGACACCGTGAAGCACGTCAACATGGAGTTCTGGACCCAGTGGGCCACCGCCCTCGACGCCTACGCGGCGAAGAAGGGCCGCGACGACTTCTTCATGTTCGGCGAGGTCTACTCCGCCGACACGAACGTCACCGCTCCCTACGTCACCCAGGGCCGCCTCGACTCCACCCTCGACTTCCCCTTCCAGGACGCGGCGCGCGCCTACGCCTCCCAGGGCGCGAGCGCCAAGAAGCTCGCCGCCGTCTTCGGCGACGACTACAAGTACACGACCGGCCGGGCCAACGCCTACGAGCAGGTCACCTTCCTCGGCAACCACGACATGGGCCGCATCGGGACGTTCCTCAAGCAGGACGACCCGGACGCGAGCGACGCCGAACTGCTGGGGAAGGCCCGGCTCGCCAACGAGCTGATGTTCCTCAACCGGGGCAACCCGGTGATCTACTACGGCGACGAGCAGGGCTTCACCGGCGCGGGCGGCGACAAGGACGCCCGCCAGACGATGTTCGCCTCGAAGGTCGCCGACTACCTGGACGACGACCAGCTCGGCACCGATCGCACCCACGCCGAGGACGCCTACGACACGAGAGCACCGCTCTATCGGCAGATCAGTGCTCTCGCCAAGCTCCGCAAGGCCCACCCGGCCCTCGCCGACGGCGTCCAGACCGAGCGCTACGCCGCCGACGGCCCCGGCGTCTACGCGGTCTCCCGCACCGACGCCAGGACCGGCACCGAGTACGTCGTCGCCTTCAACAACGCGGACCAGGCCAAGACGGCGACCTTCGCGACCGGCTCCCCGGACATGACGTTCCACGGCCTCTACGGCACGGACGAGACGGTGAAGTCCGGCGCCGACCGCCAGGTCACCGTCACCGTCCCCGCCGGATCCGCCGTCGTCTACCGCGCCGCCGGCCCGCTCCCCGCCCCCGCCGCCGAGCCCACCCTCACCCTGAAGGCCCCGGCCCCCGGCGCCACCGGCACCGTCGAGGTCACGGCCGACGTCGAGGGCGGACAGCTCAACCGAGTGGTCTTCGCCGCCCAGACCGGCAACGGGAAGTGGCAGACGCTCGGCTCCGCCGACCACGCCCCGTACAAGGTCACCCACACCGTCGGCGAGGACATGCCCGGCGGCACCGCCCTGCGCTACAAGGCCGTGGTGATCGACCGCGCGGGCCGCACCGCGAGCGCCACCGCCGCCTCCACCACCGGCACCCCGCCCGCCGAGGAGGTCCCCACCGCCTCCTCGCGCGACTACGCGATCGTCCACTACAAGCGCGAGGACGGGAACTACGCCGACTGGGGCCTGTACGCCTGGGGCGACCTCGCCGACGGCGAGGCCACCGAATGGCCGAAGAGCCACCCCTTCACCGGCCGCGACGCCTACGGCGCCTTCGCCTACGTCAAGCTGAAGCCGGGCGCCTCCAACGTGGGCTTCCTGGTCATCGACAAGCAGGGCAACAAGGACGTCTCCGCCGACCGCACGATCGACGTCACCCAGACCGGCGAGGTCTGGATCGAGCAGGGCAAGGAGACCGTCCGCACCGAGCGGCCCGCGGCCGACTACCCGGCCCCCGACAAGACCAAGGCCGTCCTGCACTACCACCGCGCCGACGGGAACTACGACGGCTGGGGCCTGCACGTCTGGACCGGCGCCGCGCACCCCACCGAGTGGTCGAACCCCCTGAAGCCGGTGAAGACTGATGCCTATGGCGCGGTCTTCGAGGTGCCGCTCACCGAGGGTGCCACCAGCCTCAGCTACATCATCCACAAGGGCGACGAGAAGGACCTGCCCACCGACCAGTCGCTCGACCTCAAGGCGAGCGGCCACGAGGTGTGGCTGGTGAGCGGCCAGGACAAGCCCCTGCTGCCGCAGCCCGCGGGCTCCGCGGCCGCCGTCGACCTGACCACCTCCAAGGCGGTCTGGATCGACCGGGACACCGTCGCCTACAACGGCTCCGACGCCGCCGCCTCCACCCAGCTGCGCTACTCCCGCACCGGCTCCATCAAGGCCGACAACGGGGTGCTCACCAGCACCGACGAGCGTCGGCTGCGGCTGAAGAAGACGACGCTCACCGACGCCCAGAAGGCGAAGTTCCCGCACCTGAAGGACCACACCGCCTGGTCCGTCGACCCCCGCGACCGCGACCGGGTCCGCGAGGCCCTGCGCGGCCAGCTCGTCGTCACCCAGCAGGCCGCCAACGGAGCGGTGCTCACGGCGACCGGCGTGCAGATCGCCGGCGTCCTCGACGATCTCTACGACGCGACCAAGGCGAACCTCGGCCCCACCTTCCACAAGGGCCGTCCCACCCTCGCGGTCTGGGCCCCCACTGCCCAGAGCGTGTCCCTGGAGCTGGACGGGTCCGTCAAGCCGATGCGGCGCGACGCCGCCACCGGCGTCTGGTCCGTCACCGGCCCGAAGTCCTGGAAGGGCAAGCCCTACCGGTACGTGGTGAAGGTCTGGGCGCCCAGCGTCCGCCAGGTCGTCACCAACAAGGTCACCGACCCGTACGCGGTCGCCCTCACCACCGACTCCAAGCGGAGCCTCGTCGTCGACCTCGCCGACAGGTCCCTCGCACCGAGCGGCTGGGACAGCTACGAGAAGCCGAAGGCCGTACCGCTCAAGGACGCCCAGATCCAGGAGCTGCACATCCGCGACTTCTCCGTCGAGGACCGCACGGCGAAGCACCGCGGCACCTACCTGGCCTTCACCGACAAGGACAGCGACGGCAGCAGGCACCTGAGGAAGCTGGCCGAGGCGGGCACCTCGTACGTCCACCTGCTGCCCGCCTTCGACATCGCCACCATCCCGGAGGACAAGGCCGGCCGGGCCACCGTCGACTGTGACCTGGCCTCCTATCCGGCCGACTCCGACAAGCAGCAGGAGTGCGTGGCGAAGGCGGCCGCCAAGGACGCCTACAACTGGGGCTACGACCCGTACCACTACACGGTCCCCGAGGGCTCCTACGCCACCGACCCGGACTGCACCGCCCGCACGGTCGAGTTCCGGAAGATGGTGAAGGCGCTCAACGAGGACGGCCTGCGCGTCGTCATGGACGTCGTCTACAACCACACCGCCGCGAGCGGCCAGGCGGACACCAGCGTCCTGGACCGCATCGTCCCCGGCTACTACCAGCGGCTCCTCGCCGACGGCTCGGTCGCCACCAGCACCTGCTGCGCCAACACGGCCACCGAGAACGCCATGATGGGCAAGCTGGTCGTGGACTCGGTGGTCACCTGGGCCAGGGAGTACAAGGTCGACGGCTTCCGCTTCGACCTCATGGGCCACCACCCCAAGGCCAACATCCTCGCCGTCCGCAAGGCCCTCGACGCGCTCACCGTCGAGAAGGACGGCGTCGACGGCAAGAAGATCATCCTGTACGGCGAGGGCTGGAACTTCGGCGAGATCGCCGACGACGCCCGCTTCGAGCAGGCCACCCAGAAGAACATGGCCGGCACCGGCATCGCCACCTTCTCCGACCGGGCCCGCGACGCGGTGCGCGGCGGCGGCCCCTTCGACGCCGACCCCGGCGTCCAGGGCTTCGCCTCCGGCCTGTACACCGAGCCCAATCCGAACGCGCAGAACGGCACCCCGGCCGAGCAGAAGGCCCGGCTGCTGCACTACCAGGACCTGATCAAGGTCGGACTGTCCGGCAACCTCGCCGACTACACCTTCACCGACACCGGCGGCAAGGAGGTCAAGGGCTCCGAGGTCGACTACAACGGCGCCCCCGCCGGCTACGCGGAGGCCCCAGGCGACGCCCTCGCCTACGCCGACGCGCACGACAACGAGACCCTCTTCGACGCCCTCGCCTTCAAGCTGCCCGCGTCGACGAGCGCCGCCGACCGCGCGCGCATGCAGCTCCTCGCCATGGCGACGGCCACCCTCTCGCAGGGCCCGGCCCTCTCCCAGGCGGGCACCGACCTGCTGCGCTCCAAGTCGCTGGACCGCAACTCCTACGACAGCGGCGACTGGTTCAACGCCATCCACTGGAACTGCGCCGACGGCAACGGCTTCGGCCGCGGACTGCCGCCGGCCGCCGACAACCAGGCCAAGTGGCCCTACGCCAAGCCGCTGCTGACGACGGTCGGCGTCGGCTGCCCGCAGATCGAGGGCACCTCGGCCGCCTACCGCGACCTGCTGAGGATCCGTACGACGGAGAAGGCGTTCTCCCTCGACACGGCCGGCCAGGTGCAGTCCGCGCTCTCCTTCCCGCTCTCCGGCACCGACGAGACACCCGGCGTGATCACCATGCGCCTCGGTGACCTGGTCGTGGTCTTCAACGCGACGCCCGAGCGGCAGGAACAGCGGATCGCGGCGGCGGCCGGTGAGCCGTACCGGCTGCACCCGGCGCAGGCCGCCGGATCGGACGCCGTGGTGAAGACGTCCGACTTCGCGCGCGAGTCGGGCACGTTCACCGTCCCGGCCCGCACGGTGGCGGTGTTCACCCGGGCCGGCTGATCCTCACCGCGGGTTAGGGTGCTCCTGTCCGCCGTAGAACAGGAGCAGGAGCACCCATGCCGCAGATCACCGTCGACTACTCCGAGCAGCTGGCGGACGACTTCGACCGGCCGGGGTTCGCCCGGGCGCTGCACACCTGCGTGGTGGAGATCGCGGCGGCCAGGCCCCCGGCCTGCAAGACCCAGTTCCGCCGCACCGAGGACACCACGGTCGGCCCCGACACCGCGGGGCACGCCGTCGTGCACGTCACCATCGGACTGCTGGCGGGCCGCAGCGAGGAGACCAAGGCCAGGCTCACCGAGGCCGTCCTGGAACAGCTGCGGCAGTACCTCAAGCCGGGCGCGGGCCTCGCCCTGCACGCCTCGGCGGAGATCCGGGACCTGGACCCCTCCTACCGCAAGTTCGAGACCGAAGCCGTCTAGGGCGCCCGGTCCTAGGACACCGGCGGGATCCGCCGGGTGACCAGGGCGCTGAACGGGCCGTCGGCCGGTTCGTCCCCCAGGGCCCGGTGGACCAGGGCGGCCATCTCCTCGTCGTGGGCCGCGCTCACCGCCAGCAGCGCGGCCAGGCCGTGCACGAGCTGCGTCTGCAGCTCCTCGCGGGGCACGCGCCGCCCGTCCAGCCAGATCAGCGCGGTCGACTCGGCGAGCGAGATCCAGGAGCGCACCACCAGCTCCAGCCGCACGGGCGGTTCCGCGACGCGCAGATGCCGGACGATCTGCTCGTAGGCCGCCTGGCGCACCGATTCGATCAGCGCGTTGGTGGTCGAGGAGCCGACCGCCGGGCCGCCGCGCATCAGCGCCGAGAAGCCGGGGCCGTGCTCGTCGACGAAGTCGAAGAACCGGCCCATCACCCGCTCCAGGCGCGCGCCGAGCGGCCCTTCGGCGGGCTCCGCGAACCGGCCCGCCAGATCCTGTGCGGCCCGCTGCAACGCGGCCTCGTACAGACTGAGTTTGCCGGGGAAGTAGTGGTAGACCAGCGGGCGCGAGATGCCCGCCGCCGACGCTATCTCGTCGATGGACACCTCGTCCGGGGAACGGCGGCTGAACAGTTCGAGGGCGACGCCGATCAACTGCTGGCGCCGCTCCTCGACTCCCATCCTGCGCCGCACCCCGATAGTCATACGAACACCTTACCGATCGAATCCGGCCGCGAACGGTCCCGGCCGGCGGGCGGTGTTCACATGTCCAGCACCAGGCGCTCACCCCGCGCCCGCGACACACAGATCAGCATCGAATCGTCGCGCTCCCCGTCCGTGAGCAGCTCGTCGGTGGTCACCTCGCCCTCCAGCACCCGCTGCTGGCAGGTCCCGCACAAGCCCTGCTCGCAGGAGTAGGCGGTGCCGACCAGGGGGCGGCTAGCGCAGCCCGCCGATCGAACGCCCGCTGGCCAGCGTCCCCCTCAGCTCCGCGTGCGCGCCCTGCTTCGTCCGTACGGCCAGCAGGTTGCCCCGCGCGCTCCCGGTCACCCCGCCCGTCGCGGCGACCGACACGGTGTCCCGGCTGCCCGCCGCGAGCACGTACCAGGCGCCGCCGGACGACTTCCACAGCACCCCGGCCAGCACATGCGGGTCCTTCGCCCCACACGCCGGGCCGCCGTCCGCCTTCGCGGCCACCGCGCCGTACGTCCCGCCCGGCGTCTGGAACTGGGCCAGCACCCGCTCGCCGCCGCCCCGCCAGGTCTCCGCGCGGGTGCACACCCACACCCCCGAGCCACTGCCGTCCGGCAGCGGCTGCCGCGCGTACGCCCAGGCGTTCACCGACCGCACGCCCTGTCCCCGCGCGTGCGCCAGCGAGCAGGCGAACGGCGCCCAGGTGCGCAGCGCCTGCGCGCCGGCCGCGTCCCGCGCGGAGCCCGGCCGGCCGCTGGTCAGCCGGGCCGGCACCAGTTCGCCCAGGTCGGACATCAGCCGGGTGCCGGAGCCGTCCGACACCTGCAGCACGTTCCAGGAGGAACAGGCGCCGGACCGGGGCGCCGGGCTGGCCAGCGGCGAGGTGACCCCGTCGGTCAGGGTCAGCTCCATCGCCCCGGCGCCGGGCTTCAGCAGGTCCCGCTCGGCCGCCCTTTTCACCCAGGGAGCCATCAGGTAGCGGACGTTGGGGCCGGTGCGGTGCAGCACCACCGCGCTCGCCTCGGCCCGGCCCGCGCCGTCCGCGCGGGCGAAGTCCAGGGCGGCGCCCGCCGTGCCGTCCCGCGGCTCGGCGTAGCGGGCGATGCGCAGACCGTCGTAGAGGATCACCACCCGCGCCCGGTCCACGGACCCGGCGTACAGCAGTTGCGGCGGGCCGGGCGGGCCGCCGGACGCGGTGCCCGGGGTCACCGACACCCGGACGTTCTCACCGGGGCGCGCCCAGACGGCGAGGGCGCGGCGCAGCAGCGCGGTGTCGCCGGTGAGGTCGCCGCGCGCGGGCCACGCGGAGAAGTCGGTGCGGGTCGCCGACTGCCAGGCCGCGGCCGGCACCCTGGTCAGCTTCGCCGGGTCGAGCGCCGCCCGCGCCGACGCGTTGTGCGCGTACACCGGGGCGGCGGCGCCGTCCGGGTCCCAGCCGTCGTCGGGCAGCCCGAGCAGCGCCCCGCACACGGCGACCGCCGCGGCAGCGGCCAGCGCGGCCTTCAGGTGCTGGCGGCGGCGCATCAGGTCGGTGGGGCGGGCCTGGAGCGAACAGGGGTCGAACTCGGGGGAGTCCAGCAGCGCGTACCGCGCGGGGACGGTGTCGGCCTCGGCGAGCGCGGCCGCCGGGTCCTCGACACCGGCGGCGCCGAGCACCGTACGGACGTCGGCGTCGGCCAGCCGCTCCAGGCCGCGCAGCACATAGGCGGCGCGGGCGGGGGCCGGCAGCGCCGACAGCCGCTGGTCCAGGGCGAGTTCGTCGGCGCCGCCCGAGCGCGGGAACAGCCGCAGGCCCCACACCTGCGGCAGCAGCGGCGGCAGCTGGGAGCGCTTGGGCCACCTCCGGCGGCGCAGCGGCTGCCCGGCCTCCAGCGCCGTACGCAGCACCTGGAGGCGGACGAGTGCGTACCCGGGGTCGCTCTCGCGGCCCGTGGCCTGGGCCGGGACGACCGAGGCGCGGGCGCGGCCCCGCGGCAGGGCCCGCTGGGTGAGCGCGTGCGCGGTCAGGACCCGCCGGTTGCGGCCCAGGCCCGGCGGGAGCACCAGGTAGGCGAGACGGACCAGCCGCGGGTAGTGCTCGACGAGCGCGGCCTCGGCGCGTTCGACGTCGACCACCGGACCGGCGGCCGCGGAGCTCTGACCCTGGGCGACATCCTGTGACTGCACGTCCGGGAGAACGAGCGCGACGGCCGATGGTCACAGCCGTTCGGGGGACTCGGGGGGACTCAGCCGGCCGGCTCGGTCAGCGCGCGGGCGTAGTTCGCCATCGAGCGCTGGTAGCGGGGGAGATGGGCGGCGAGCGCGCCGAGGGCGAGGGACAGGCCCTCGCGGTCGCGGCCGAGGCTCGACAGACACAGGGCGAGGGTGGCGCGTACGGCGTCGTCCAGCTCGTCGGACGGGGCGTCCAGTTCCGGCGTCAGCAACTCGACACCCTCCTCCGGGTGTCCGGTGTTCCGCAGTGAGCTGGCCAGCTGGATCTTCGCGCGGCGCGCCTTGTAGCCGGTGAGTCCGCGGGCCAGGGCCTCGCGGTAGAGCGGCACCGCCCGGTCGGAGCGGCCCGTGGAGTCCCAGGCGCACGCCTGCTCGAACGGCGCGTCCGGGCTGCCCTCGGGGAGTTCGGCGACGAGGGCGTCGATCAGCGCGCGGAAGTCGGCGGCCCGGTCCTGCGCGTAGTCGTCGAAGGTGGCCCACGTGGCGGCCACGCGGTTCTCCCAGTCCTGGTTCACCTGGTCAGCCTCGCACGGACGGATGTGCGGCGCAGCTGATTTGAGCACCGGGGGGCCGGCGGCCGTATCGACTTCGGAGACAGTGCCGTACGACGCCCGACCGGAGGAACCCATGAGGCCGACCCGACCGTTGCTCGCCGTGGCCGCGCTGGCGCTGGCGCTCGCGGGGTGCTCCTTTGGCGGTGAGGAGGCGGCGGACCGGGTGCCCCAGACCGCCGAGGGCAGCCTGGAGCGGCTGGCCGCCGAGGTGCGCTGCGAGCCCGACATCCAGACCGACGCCGACGAGATCCGCCAGGCGATCTGCCGCAACGGCGACGGCCGGTTCGTCCTCGCCACCTTCGCCACCGACCGCGGCCAGCGCGAGTGGATCAACGGGGCGAAGGACTACGGCGGTCACTACCTGGTCGGCCGCAAGTGGGTGGCCGTGGGGGAGCCGAAGGTGGTGACGGCGCTGCGCGGCACCCTGGGCGGGACCCTGGAGGAGGGGCAGGACCACGGGGCGGGGGCGGGGCACGGCGCGGAGGCGGGCCGGGGGTCGGGGGCGGGCGGTCACCACTGAGCCGTCGTACGCCGAAGGCCGGCGGTGAGGGGATTGTCCCCTCGCCGCCGGCCTTCGCCGGTCGCGGTCGCGCCTACTGGCACTTACGGCCGGTGTTGATGCAGTTGACCATCTTGTTCATCAGCCGCTGGGAGAAGAAGTTGATGAAGTCGTTGTGGTCGGTGATCGGCTTGTGCAGCTGCTCCGGGAAGGTGTCCACCGCGAACGGGTTCTGGACGACACCGTTCTCGATGACCGGCCGCGGCACCTCGTAGACGAGCCGGACCTGGAGCTGCGGGATCGCCTTGAAGCCGTTCGGGCAGGAGCCGTCGGGCCGGACGAACGCCACGTGGGTGCGGTGGTTGGCGCTGTCGATGTTCTGGCCGTCCCAGCAGCTCTGGAAGTTGGACGTGCGCACCACGTCGCTGCCGTCCGGGCACAGCGGGTACTTGTCCGTCAGCTGCCGGTTCTCGAAGCCCGTGCAGCTCCACGAGGTGTTGGCGTTGGCCAGGCCGTTGACGAAGGCCTTGGCGTCGCCGGTGATGATGCGCAGCGCCCTCGGCATCGCGACGACCGGGCCGCGCTTGTTGCCGACGAACTTCAGCTGGGCCACCTTGGGCTCCAGGATCCGCCCGACGTTGCCCTCCGTGCCGCCGCCCGCGTTGTTCTGGTCGAAGTCCTGCGAACCGTCCTGGAGGCGCAGCACCGGCCAGAAGTACGACGACCGGTCGCCCTGGTTCTGGCAGGTGGTGTCGGCGCGGGCCAGCTCGTCGTCGCTGGCGAAGGCGTCGTTGTTCTGGTTGCCGACGTAGTCGTGCAGGTGGTGCGCGCCGTTGGTGACACCGGGCGCGACGATCACGTTGTCCGTGTTGTGGTTGTCGTTGCCGTTGGTGCCGCACTTGGTGATGAAGACGCCCCGTGAACCGGTGCGGCCGTTCGCGGCGAGCCCGTTGGGCAGGTTGCGGGAGCCGGGCTGGACGGTGGTGATGTCCTGGAAGTCCGCCGCGACCGGGCCGTTGCCGGCCTGACCGCCGTTGCCGCCCTGCTGGCCGCCGTCCTGGCCGTCGCCCTGACCGCCGTCCTGCCGGCCGTCGCCGTTCTGGTCCTGGTTCTGGTCCCCGCCGTCCTGCTGGCCGCCGTCCTGGCCGTCGTTCTGACCGCCGTCCTGCCGGCCGTCGCCCTGCTGGCCGTCCGTGGTCTGCGGCTGCTCGGCGGGGGTGCCGGTGCAGCCCGCGAGGCCGTCCAGCTCCTCGGCGGCGCTGCCGCCCGCCCGGTTGATCTCCAGCTGGATGCGGTCGATGATCACCTTGCGGCGGTCCTTGAGCGGCTGCAGGATCGCGTTCTGCACGAAGCGCGCGTCGCGGGCCTGCGCCTCACGGGTGGTCGCCAGCCGCTGGTAGGCGTCGGTGATCTGCTGGTCGAGCGTGGCCAGTTCGCCGTCCACCTCGCCCCGCGCCCGGTCTGGCACGTCGGTGAGCCGCTGGCCGACGTCCGGGCAGTCGATGGTGGCGATCTGCGCCGTCGCCGCCTTCGTCCGGTCCGGCCAGCGGTTCTCCTCGTGCGCCGAGGCGTAGAAGTTCGCCCAGATCAGCCCGCCCCCACCGAGCGCTAGGGCCGCCGATGCGGCAATGGCCTTGGTGGCCAGCGGCGTACGGCGTTTTCGTGTGTTGCGTCCCATGGAACTCCTCTGACTTCCTTGCGGGGCAGCATCGAGGCGCCCGACAGGAGTGAAGCGGCTCCCCTCCATACGGAACCGGTCCCACGGGTGTTCAAACGTCCCGGAAATTGCTTCCCGGCTACGGGAGTTGACCTGCGTCCGCCGCGGCGAGCACCTTCGCCTCCGTCTCCGGGGCGACGCCCTTCAGCGGCCGGTCGGGGCGCTGCGGGGCCACGCCGCCGAGGGCGCGCAGCCAGTCCCAGGTGTCGGCGACGGTGCGCTCCACCGGGCGGCAGCGCAGCCCCGCCGCGACCGCGCGGGAGACGTCCGCGCCGTGCAGCGCGTCGTGCAGATCGCTGCCCGGCGGCACCCACACCGGCAGCTGGGTCCACGGCTCGATCCCGGCCGCCAGGATCAGCTCCGGGTCGGTCCAGCGCAGCTCGGCCCCGCCGCCGGTGACCGCGGCACAGGCCTCCAGCAGCGTGCCCATGGTGGCGTGCCCCTGCGGCGACATCAGGTTGTACGGCCCGCTCAGGCCCCGCTCGACACCGTCGAGGGTCCACGCGGCGAGGTCGCGGGCGTCGACGTACTGGAGGGGCAGATCGCGGGGGCCGGGTGCCAGGACCCGCCCGCCCCGGGCCGTCCGGGTCAGCCACCAGGGCAGCCGGCCCACGTTCTCGTACGGCCCGAGGATCAGCCCGGCCCGCACCAGCAGCGTCCGGTCCGCGCCGAAGGCGTCGAGCGCGGCCAGCTCACCGCCCCGCTTGTCGCGCGCGTAGTCGGTCTGCTCCGCGTCCGACGAGGCGCCCCCGACCAGCGGCGCGTCCTCGGTGTACCCGGCGGGCGGCGCCCAGTTGTACACCGAGCAGCTGGAGACGTACGCGTACCGCCCCGCGCGCTCGCGCAGCAGCCGCGCCGCGTCCCGCACCGCGCGGGGCGCCGCCGACCAGGTGTCGACGACGGCGTCCCACGCGCCGCCGGAGAGGGCGGCGAGCCCGCCGGGCGCGGTGCGGTCGCCGTGCAGCGCCCGCACCCCGGCGGGCGCCGCGTGGCGGCCCCGGTGGAAGACGGTCACGTCCCAGCCGCGCCCTCGGGCCTCCTCCACGACCGCCCGCCCCACGAACTCCGTACCGCCCAGCACAAGAAGTCTCATGCCGGTGACTCTGCCCGCCCGGGGAGGGGGGACGGAAGGTGGCTCTGCCGAGGGCAGACACGGGCCGGGCCCCGGGCGGGCGCGGTGCGGGCCCGGGGGCGGCCCGGCGCGGTGCCTGCGGCGGCCCCGCGGCGGGCCGGGGGATCAACGCCCGGCGGGCGGGGTGTACTTGTAGCCGACCCGGCGCACGGTGCGGATGGTGTCGCGGTGCTCGGCGCCCAGCTTGCGGCGCAGCCGGGCGATGTGCACGTCGACCGTACGGCCGTCGCCGACGTGCCCGTAGCCCCACACCGTGGTGACCAGCTGGTCGCGGGTGTGCACCCGGTGCGGGTGGGCCACCAGGTGCGCCAGGAGCTCGAACTCCAGGTACGTCAGGTCGAGTTCGCGTCCGTCGACCTCGGCGGTGCGGCGGACGGAGTCGATGCGGATGAGGGGTTCGGTGCCGCTCGCGGCCGCCACCTCGCCCGGCTGGTCGAGCGGGTCGGGCCGGTCCGGCTGATCGGGCACGGCGAACGGCGGGAACGGCGGCTGCTGGTCGGCCGGGACCAGCACCAGGTAACCGACCATCGGCGGGCGCCCCGGCAGCACCGGCAGGGCGTGCTGCGGGGCGGGCAGCCAGGTCGCGCCCGGCGGCAGGAAGTCCGTCACGTCGACCACGTCGTCGCGGTCGACGGCTCGCAGCCGGTGGCGGGCGCTGTGCGAGGGGGCGGTGGACAGGGAACGAGTGGTCGCCATGAGAGGTCAGCTCTTTCGCGCGAGGAGTCCGTCGGGGAGGGACGTACGTCGTCGCGCCGGCCGAAGGCCAGGGTGTACGGCTCGAAGGGCCCGTACGGCTTTAGAGGGCCGGCGCGTTCGTCGCGCGGCAACACACCCGGTCGAAGTCGTGGTGCTGACGGGAAGGCCAGAAGGGCTCGAGGTCATGGCGACCCGTCGCGGAGTGCTTCTGGAAGCTGGCCATGCCCCCATTCAAGCACGAGAGACAGAGGACCGGACCCCTCTCTCACTGCTTGGACGCCGCCGGCCGCGCACGGTGGCGAGAAGTGACCGTCGCGCACGCCCCGTCCCGGCGGTCTCAGCCGACGACCTCCGCCGTCGCCAGCAGCCGCCGCACCGCCTCCCGCAGGACGTGGTCCGGGTGCGGGGAGTCGCCGCCCATGCGGTCGTGGACGAGCCGGCGCGGCGACGCGGCCGCCTCGCGCAGCGGGGCCACGGCGAAACGCGGGACGAGTCCCATCCCGGTGAGCGTCTCCACGGGGTGGCGCACGCCGGGGTAGGGCCGCTCCCACCCGAGTGCCGCCAGGGCGACCGGTGTCACGGTGTCCTCGGTGCGGCCCGTGATGCGCCAGACGGCGTCCGCGGCCCTCGCGCGGACCCCGAGTCCGGCGGCGGGCGCGAGGAACGGCTCGACGAGCGGCAGCAACGGCGCGCCCGCGGGCCCCAGTTCCCCCGTCAGCTCCAGCCGGTAGCCAGGGCGCTCGGTCATGAGCCGCCGCAGGTGGGACAGGGCCAGTGCGGGATCCCCGCCGACGCGGTGGTGCGCCACCGCGGCGACCTCACAGTGGACGCCCTCGGTCACACAGACCCGCAGCGCCCGCTCGGCCGCGTCACCGGCGGCGGGACCCAGCCGGCCCAGCACCCGCACCGCGACCGCAGGCCGGCCGGTGCCGTGCCGCGTCAGCATCCCGCACAGTTCCCCGACCACCTCGACCGCCACCTGCGGGAACCGGGCCAGCACCTTGACCAGCTCGGCGTGCGCGGCCGCCGTACGCCCGGCCACGGCCCGTACGGCGGGCAGCGCGCCGGCCCCGAACACGTCGGCCACCGCGTCGACCGCGCGGGCGGTCACGTACCGGTCCGGCAGTTCCTCCACCAGGCGTACGGCCTCCTCGACGGCCTCGGGCGCGTGCGCGCGGGCCAGCGCGGCGACCGCCGCCGCCCGCACGTCCGGCAGGTCCGAGGAAAGATACGGCCGCACCCGGTCGCGCAGGCCCGGACGGTGGCGCGGGGGCAGCGCGCAGGCCGTCTGCGCCAGCCAGTTCAGCTCCCAGTCCTCGCCCGTCATGGCGCGCAGCGCCCACGGCAGCACGTCCGCCTCGCGGTCCCGCCAGGTGTCGGTGACCGCCTGGGCGAGGGGGAACCACGGGGACTCGTCGCCGCACACCAAAGGCGTGCCGGTGTCCGGCCGGTGCCCTGCCCTCCCGGCGGTCAGCGGTACGCCCGCGGCGAGGGCGCGCAGGGCGGCCTCGGGGTCGTCCACCAGCCGCTCGGTGAACGGCACATGCGGGCGCGGCCACCGACCGCGGTGGCTCGGGCGCGGGTCGGCGGCGAAGGCGCGGGCGCAGTGCTCCGCCACGTCACCGGGCAGCGGCGGCGCGGCCGTCCGCAGCAGGTCCTCGGCCGCGGCGAGCCGCACCCGGGGCCGGGGGTCGGACAGCAGCGCGTGCCGCACGCCGCCGTCCCCGGCGTCGAGCAGCGCGAGCGCGGTGACGACCCCGCCCAGCACCTCCGGGTCGGTCTCCGCGGCCAGCCGGGCCCGCAGCAGGGGCAGCAGCGGCAGGGCGTACCGCGTGCCGCACGCCGCGATCAGGAAGAGCATCGCCTCCCGTACGCCCGGGTCGGCGTCGTGCGCGAGGGGCAGCAGGGCCGGCAGCGCGACCGCCACGGCACGCCGGGCCGGGCCGAGCACCCCGGGCTCGCCGGTCCCGTCCGCGATGTCACCGAGCAGCCGCAGCAGTTCCTCCCGGTGGCCGGGGCCCTCCAGGGCGAGCCGGGCCAGGTGCGGCACGGCGGGGGCGGTCGCCGGGCACACGTCTCCCCAGCGGCACAGCGCGTGCTCCAGCGCCTGGAGGGCCGTCTCGCGTACCTCAGGGTCCCGCGACTCCATCGCCCCCAGCAGCGCCGGTACGTCCACCGCCGGCCCGTCCGCGTGCGTGAGCGCGGCCCGGTCCACCCCGTCGGTCCCCATGAGGGCGCAGGATACGCGCACGAGGGGGCGCGGGTGCGCGCGAGGAGGCGCGGATACGTGGGTGGGGTGCGGATACGCAGGAGGGGCGCCCGCCGTTACGGCGGGCGCCCCACACCGGGTGCTCTGCGGAGCACGGAGTCCGCTCCGGGATCAGACCTGGCCGGCCTTCTCCAGCGCGGAGCAGCAGGTGTCCACCAGCAGGCGGGTCACCACGTACGGGTCGACGTTGGCGTTCGGGCGGCGGTCCTCGATGTAGCCCTTGCCGTCCTTCTCGACCTGCCACGGGATGCGGACCGAGGCGCCGCGGTCGGAGACGCCGTAGGAATACTGGTCCCACGGGGCGGTCTCGTGCAGGCCGGTCAGGCGGTCGTCGATGCCGGCGCCGTAGTTCTTGACGTGGTCGAGCGGCTTGGAGCCCTCGCCCAGCGCCTCGCAGGCGGTGATGATCGCGTCGTAGCCCTCGCGCATCGCCTTGGTGGAGAAGTTGGTGTGCGCGCCGGCACCGTTCCAGTCGCCCTTGACCGGCTTCGGGTCGAGGGTGGCGGAGATGCCGAAGTCCTCGGCGGTGCGGTAGAGCAGCCAGCGGGCCACCCACAGCTGGTCGGAGACCTCCAGCGGGGCGAGCGGGCCGACCTGGAACTCCCACTGGCCGGGCATGACCTCGGCGTTGATGCCGGAGATGCCGAGGCCGGCGGCGAGGCAGTTGTCGAGGTGCTTCTCGACGATCTCGCGGCCGAAGATCTCGTCGGCGCCGACACCGCAGTAGTAGCCGCCCTGCGGGGCCGGGAAGCCGCCCTCGGGGAAGCCGAGCGGGCGGGAGCCGTCGAAGAAGGTGTACTCCTGCTCGATGCCGAAGACCGGCTCCTGCGCGGCGAACCGCTCGGCGACCTCGGCGAGCGCGGCACGGGTGTTGGACTCGTGCGGCGTCATGTCGATGTTCAGCACCTCGCACAGCACGAGGACGTCGTCACCGCCGCGGATCGGGTCCGGGCAGGTGAAGACCGGCTTGAGGACGCGGTCCGAGGAGTGGCCCTCGGCCTGGTTGGTGGAGGACCCGTCGAAGCCCCAGATCGGCAGCGCCTCCAGACCGGCGGGCTCACCCGCGATGATCTTGGTCTTGGAGCGGAGCTTGGCGGTCGGCTGGGTGCCGTCGATCCAGATGTACTCAGCCTTGAAGGTCACGGGCCACATCCTTCGGGGTGGGTCAGGGCGCGGTTGCGGGTGCTGCGGCGCTGCGGCACTGGGGCGCCGCGCTTGCTGTCCGCGAGCCTGTCAACAGGCGATTTCCCGGCCGTTGCTCGAATGTGAACCCCGTGTTACCTGGTGGTGCTGTGGCTCGGCTCACCAGGTGAACGGGGAACGGGCACGCCACCTCACCGCCCGCGGGCGGGCGCGGTGAGCGGCCGGCCGCCTTGTATGCGAGACGCATGGACTCCCGCACCGGGGGCAGCAGCCCGCGCGCGCCCCGCGACAGCGGCCTCTACGGCCCGGCGGTGCCGGCGCCGCAGCGGTCCGCTGGTCGCGCGCGTCCTCGGTGCCCATGGCAGACGCTGCTCGGAGCGCTCCCTCGGCCTCGGTACTGCGGCGGGTGCGCCGTCTGTTCCTCCCCGGCCCGGCTCCGTGCTGGGCCGGGCCGAGACGGCGCACTCGCCGGGCGTCCTGCCGCTCCTCGGGCCGGGAGCGGCAGGACGTGGGACGGGCCGAGGCGGCGGTTTGTGCGGAAGCGTGGCCGGCGACGGAGGTGAGACGTCCGCCTCCCCGGTGTCTCTTCCCCGGCCCCGGACTTCGCCGCAGCCGGGGTGCCCCCCTCGCGCGGCCGCGCTTCCCGCCCCCGGGCGCGGGCCGCCGCCTCAGCGGTCTTCTGTCCGGCCGGGCCGGGCGAGCCTCACCCCACCTTCTCGATCAGCGCCCGGCGGATCAGGAACTTGCCGGGCTCCCGGACCTGCTCGAAGGCCGCGTTGTTGAGCAGGACACAGCTGCCGGAGACGGACGTGACCTCCACCGTCGTGGACTTGTTGTTGTCCAGGTTGGTGACCTTCAGCTTCGTCCCCGCCGGGAACTGGTTGCTGGACGCGGCCGGTGCGCCGCCCTCGCCGGAGAGGGTGACGGTGGACCCGTTGCAGACCTGCTCACCGGCCACCCCGGCCGGCTGCGACGGATCGGCCGGGGCGGCCGGGTCGGCGGGGGCGGCGGGATCGGCCGGCTGGGACGGACCGGCGGGCTCGCCGGCCTCCGCGGGGGCGGAGGGCCGCGCGGTCCGGGAGTCCTGAGCCGACCCCCCGATCGCCTCGCCCACCTCGCACCCGGAGGCCTCCTGCTTGCGCCGGATCTCGGCGATGACCGCCTCGCGGTTGGCGATCCGCGCCTCCGACTGGGCGTCGGGAGCGGCCCGCTGCGCCTCGATGAACCGCTGGTTGTTGCCGAGCGCGGTGGCGAGACCCTGACAGACGGTCGAGTCCTTCGCCGACTGGGCGGCGTTCGACGTGCTCGCCATGACGAAGGCACCGCCTCCCGCCACCGTCGCGGCACTCACCAGCAGCGCGATCTTCTTCTTCGTGCCGAGTTTTCTCCTACGCGACATGCGCGCCTCCTGAAGAGGTCGGGGAGCGTACGCCGCTATGTACGAGATCCCGAACGAGGTTGCTCAGCGACCACGGTGACGTGTTGAAGTGGCCTGCGTCACAAGCGTGTTGCGCCGACGTCAGCGGGACAGCGCGTCCCGTACGGCCTCGTCGGTGCGGGCGACCACGGCCGTACCGTCGTCCGCGGTGATGATGGGCCGCTGGATCAGCTTCGGATGCTCGGCCAGCGCCGTGACCCACCGGTCGCGCGAGGCGGCGTCCCGCGGCCACTCCTTCAGGCCCAGCTCCTTGGCGACCGCCTCCTGGGTGCGCGTGATGTCCCAGGGTTCGAGGCCGAGGCGGTCGAGTACGGCACGGATCTCGTCCTCGGTCGGGACGTCCTCCAGGTAGCGGCGGACGGTGTAGTCGGCCCCCTCGGCGTCGAGGAGCCGCACGGCGCTGCGGCACTTGGAGCAGGCGGGATTGATCCAGATTTCCATGCCGGACACGGTACGCGCAGCACGGCCACGCCCCCGGACGGCACCCGGAGGAAAGCCGCCCGTGTTCGATTTCCGCGAGGTGCCCCACACGCCCCTCCCGTACGGCCTGACTCACCTGCAATTCCCGTACTGACCAGGGCTTTTCGCGTGCTCCACGAACCCCCGATTGTCAGTGGCGGGCAGTAGAATTGACGCAGTGTTCGAGGGAATCGCCCGGGGCTTCCGGGAGGCTCCCTGACCGCGACAGGAGGATGCCCGTGCCCGCTGCCGCCCTGAAGCCCAAGCCGTTGCCCACCCAGTCCACCGCCCGCCGCCCCGTCCAGCTCGACCTGCCGTACGCGCCCGTCCCGAAGCAGCCGCTGCCGGCCGGGCGGCCCCGCGAATGGTACGTCTCGCACAACCGCCGGCTCAAGGCGATGCGCCTGGCGATAGCGCTGCTCGACTCCGGCGTCTACCTGCCGGGCCAGGCCCGCAACGAGACGATCCGGGACACCGCGCAGCTCATCGGCGTCCACCCGCCGTCGGACACGACCTGCCACATGGTGCGCGCCCTGATGAAGTACTGCCGCTGAGCGGCGGTCAGGTGCGACGCCGGGCGCCGTGCGGGACACGGCGCCCGGCGTCGCACCGCCGCGTCAGCCCGCCAGCTCCCGCTCCAGCGGCGTCCGGAACCGCGGCATCACCCGCGTCGGCCCCACCCACGCCCGCAGCCGCTCGGCCTCCGCGCCGATCGCCGCCTCGGCCTCCCGGCCGGCCCCGGTGCCGTCCAGGATCCGCCAGACGATCTCGCCGTCCGGCCGCTGGGCCCAGCCGCCCACCACCCGCCCGTCCCACCACACGGTGGGCCCGACGTTCCCGCTGCGGTCGAACAGCGCGGGGCGCAGCTTTGGCGCCAGGTACCAGTCCCGCTGCTGCCACCCCATGGCGGTCGGGTCGAGCGCGGGCAGCAGCGCCGCCCAGGGCCCGTCCGGCCCGTCCGGCGCCTCCTCGTCGCCCGCCGCGACATACCCCGTGCCCTCGTCCAGGGCGACCTCCCGCGCCCCGATCGCCGCCAGCGCCCGGCGCACCTCCGTCACCCGCCAGCCCGTCCACCACTTCAGGTCGGCCTCGGTCGCCGGGCCGCAGGCCGTCAGCCAGCGGCGCAGCAGCTGCGCCTGGGCCGCGGCGGCGTCCAGCTCGGGATGCGGCGGTGCCGGCGCCCAGCGGAACTGCGACGACGTCCAGGAACCCAGCGGCCGGCCCCGGACCACCTTGCCCTCCACGCCCAGCACCTTCAGCAGCCGGGCCGAGACGGTGTGCAGGCCCTCGTAGCTCTTCCCGGCCGCGTACACGAACTGCGTCCGCAGCCTGGGCTCGTCCCCCGCCAGCTCCGCCGCCGTGGCCTCGCCGCGGCGCGCCAGCGCGGCCAGCGCCGACGCCTCCACCTCGGCGAGCCAGGCCGCGTCCGGCGCGCCCGCCTTCGCCATGTCCTTCACCAGCGCGGCCCGTTCCCGCGCGGCGACCGCGATGCCCGTCGAGGCGTGCACGACGGCGGTCAGCCCGGTCGGGAACACGAACACGGTGTGCCGCATGCCGTGCATCCGCACCAGGGTCCGGTCCTCGTACAGCGCGCGCTCGGTCTGCGCGACCGTCTTCCCCGGCTCCGCGAGCCGGGCGCCCACCGCCAGGAACACCGTCGCCGGATCGGTGCCGTGCAGTGCCACCAGCGCCTCGGCGACCTCCTCCGGCCCCGCCGCCCGCGCTTGCGGCGCCAGCCGGTGCCGCAGCGCCAGCCGGGCCCGCCGCTCCGCCCCGCCGATGTGCCGCCGTGCCGCCCCGCCGCCCATGCCGATCTCCTTGTCCGTCGAGTCCGTCGAGTCCGGTGAGCCCGCCGAGGCCGCCGAGTTCATCGAGCCCGCCGAGCCCGCCGAGTCCGCCGCGGGCGCCGTGCAGGGCCGGCCACCAGGCCCTGCCGGTCACCGCCCTGCCGATCCTGCCCGACACCACTGACAACGCCCCCCGGCCCGCACCCGCCGCCCCTCACCCGTTCGCCGTACTGGGCATGCGCCGCCCCCGCCCGGGGCCGTTCACTGCGAACAGGAGGCGGCGACCGACCCAGGGAGGCGCGGCATGCAGCGCAACGGCAACCACCACCGCGTACGGCCATCGGCCACCACCCCATGACCCCGCTCGTCGGTCCCGGCGGCTCCGCCGGACCCGTGGGACCCGCGGGCCCCGCCGAACGCGCCGAGCGCGGCAAGGCGGCCCGCAAGCACGTCCCGCGCACCGCGCACGCCGGCTGGCTG
Organism: Streptomyces sp. JB150; assembly: GCF_011193355.1. Lineage (GTDB taxonomy): Bacteria > Actinomycetota > Actinomycetes > Streptomycetales > Streptomycetaceae > Streptomyces. Next base: position 2,002,744 of record NZ_CP049780.1, on the reverse strand, counting down.
CCGCCCGTCGACCGGCAGGACCCCGTCGCCGTACTGGAGAAGCAGGGCCGCGACCGGCTGCCCGAACTGCTGCCCGTCCGGTACGGGCGCATGGCCGCCTCCCCGCTGGCCTTCCTGCGCGGCGCCGCCGCCGTGATGGCCGCCGACCTCGCCGCCCAGCCGCACACGGGGCTGACCGTGCAACTGTGCGGCGACGCCCACCTGCTCAACTTCGGCCTGTACGCCTCCCCGGAACGCACCCTGCTGTTCGACCTCGACGACTTCGACGAGACCTTCCCCGGCCCCTTCGAGTGGGACGTCAAACGGCTCGCCGCCAGCGTCGCCGTCGCCGCCCGGGAGAACGGGCACCCCGACGCCAAGGCGCACCGGGCCGCCCTGGAGTCGGCCGCCGCCTACCGCACCGCCATGCGGCGGCTGGCACGCAGGGGCGAGCTGGAGGTCTGGTACGAGCGCGTCGAGGCCGACCGGCTGCTGCCCCTGGTGCGGTCCGGGCGGCGCCGCCGGCGGGTCGAGGCCGGCCTCACCCGCGCCCGCCGCCACAGCGGCCTGCAGTCCCTCGGCAAGCTGACCGAGGTCGTCGACGGCCGCCGCCGGATCGTCCACGACCCGCCGCTGCTGGAACCGGCCGGCGCGCCGGACACGGCCGCCCTGCGCAAGAACTTCAGCGACTACCGCTCCACGCTCCCCGAGGACCGCCGCCTGCTCCTCGACCGCTACCGCTTCGTCGACGCCGCCCGCAAGCTCGTCGGCATCGCCGGTGTCGGCATGCCCTGCTACGTCGTCCTGCTGGAGGGCCGCGACACCGGCGACCCGCTCTTCCTCCAGCTCAAGGAGGCCGGCACGTCCGTCCTGGAGGAACACCTGCCGAGCGGGCCGTACGACCATCCGGGCCACCGGGTGGTCGCCGGGCAGCGGCTGCTGCAGGCCGACACCGACGTCTTCCTCGGCTGGATGACCGGCCCCCAGAACCGCTCCTGCTACTGGCGGCAACTGCGCGACACGCAGGGCTGCGCGGACGTCGCCGCGCTGGACCCCGCCGGTCTGCGCGCCTACGCCGCGCTGTGCGGCACCGCCCTGGCGCGCGCCCACGCCCGCTCCGGCGACCGCATCGCCATCGCCGCCTACCTCGGCGGCGCCGACACCTTCGAGCGCGCGGTCGCCGACTTCGCCCTGCGCTACGCCGACCAGACCGCCGAGGACCACTCCGCCCTCGGCGCGGCCGTCGTGGCCGGCGTGATCGCGGCGACCCCGGAGCCCTGAACGACGTACTCCCCGGACCCCGACTCCCCCCCCCGGAGCCAGGCGAAAAGAAGGTGCGCCGCGCCGTGCGCCCAGGGCACCCTCGGAACACGTACCCCACCCCCACGGTCCAGGGAAGGAGGCCCTGTCATGGGCACCATCGTGCTGTCCGGGGCGGTCGTCCTGGTCGTCCTGGGATTCGGCAACCCCCTCTACTGGCTCGCCGCCGTCGCCCTGCTCTACGTGTACGTCCGCCACGGAGGCGGCACGTCCTCGGCACCCACCGCGGGTTCCGGGTCCGTGCCCACCACCTACCAGGCCTACCGGGACCGCCGTGACCAGCAGGCCAAGTGGGAGCGCCGCTACCGCCGCGAACGCCCCCTGGAGTCCCGCCGCCAGGAGCGCGAACGCAGCGGGTGAGCGACCTCGAGCACCCGACGCCGCCGCGCCCGCCGCCGCACACCCGGCGGCGGCGCGGCCACCACGGCTCAGGCCCGCAGCCCCGCCGCCCACATCCGCCGCTTGAACACGTGGTCGCTGAGCAGGCCCCGGTCCCTGACCCGCTCCAGCAGCTCGCCCACCTCCGCGTTCCCGCGTTCGGTGGCGTGCCATCGCTGCGCGGTCTGCCGGGCCCAGTGCCGCAGCCGGTCGTCCGGGTCGTCCAGCAGCGCCACCGCCGCCCGCAACCGTACGACCCCGCCGCGCGCGACCAGCAGCCGGAACGCCGCGGCCCGCACCGGCCGGGGCCGTCCGGCCGCCAGCCGCCGCACCAGCCACTCCTCCGGCAGGGCAGCGGCGGACGGCAGCAGCGCGGCCACCGCCTCGCGCGCCACACCGGGCGCGGGGTCGTCCAGCAGATCCCGCATCCGCGCCGCGTCCACCGCGTCCAGCAGCCGCAGCCCGGCCACCGCCCGCGCCCGCACCGCGGCCGACGGATGCGCCAGCAGGGGCTCCAGCAGCGCGGCGTCCGCGCGCCGGCCGCACTCGGCCAGTCCGATCACCGCGCCGGGCGGCAACGCGGGGTCGTCGGACCGCGCGCACAGGGCGAGGTAGGTGTCGCGGGGATCGCGGGGCGGGTCGCCCTGCCGTACGGCATAGCGGGCGCACGCCCGCACCAGCGCCGACCGGTCGGCGAGGAACGCCTCGGCCGCCTCCGCCCGCCCGGCCGCGCGCAGCGCGGTCACCCCGGCGGACCGGGCCCGCGGATGCCGTGCCCCGAGCAGCGGCGGCAGCACCTCGTCGTACACCGCCCGGCCATCCCGTACGCCGGCCAGCGCGGCCTCGGCGCACAGGTCCTGCACGACCACGTCGGTGTCGCGGGCCGCGGCGCGCGCCAGCTCGGCGGGGGAGAGGACCCCCTCCCCGACGGCGAGGCGATACGCGAACCGGCGCACGGCGGGCCGCTCGTGCCGCAGCAGCGGGACCAGCCCGTCGCGCGGCGACCGGCGCAGCGCCCCGGTCAGCAGCTCCACCGCGCATCCGCCGCGGGCCCGGCGGCCGACCAGCAGGATCAGCGGGGCCAGAGCGACGGCCGTGGCCGCGTCGAGGGCGCCGCGCAGCAGGTCGCGGGCGCGGTCGCGGACCGGATCGGCCCAGTCGGCGGCCCGGACGACCGCCAGCGGCAGCAGCTCCGGGTGGTCGGGCAGCAGCCGGTGCAGCGCGGCCTCGCGGACCCGGCCGTCGCGGTGGCAGAGGGCGAGCGCGAGCACGGGCGCGTCCGGCGGCGCGGGCCGGCGGCGCAGCAGGCCCGTGGCCCGGCCCAGGACGCGGGCGCTGATCTCCCGCTCGGTCCCGGCGTCGAGCCACACGCGTACGCCCAGATCCAGCGCGGTCCACGCGTACGGATCGGCGGTGTCGAAGGCCTCCTTCAGCGGCCTGCCGGCCGCGAGCCGGAGGGCGGCCTCGCCGCCCTCCCTGACGTTCTCGCGCACGTCAGTACTGCGCCCGGAAGTTGATGTACCCGATCAGCACGATCAGGGCGGCCACACTGCCCAGCACGATGGTGGTCGACACCCACGACCGCCGCCCGGACGACCCGCGGCGCTCGGGAGCGGCCCGGAACGGCACCGGCCCCGGCGGGTTGTCCTTCCACCGCGCGGCCAGCATCCGCGCCCGGGCGGAGGGCTCCTTGTGCTCGGCGCTCTCCGCCCAGCGCAGATCGAACTCCCGCTCCTCGTCGTCCCGTCCGGCCATCCCCGTCTCCCCGTCGTGGTCGCTCACCCAGCTCGAACAGCTGTACAGGAGACGATACGGCGGCGCCCCCGCCCTGCGGAACGCGCCGCAGGACGGGGGCGCCGGAACGACCGGAACCGGGTCGATCACACGTCGAAGTACAGCTCGAACTAAACGCGCGACGCTGCGACCTGCGCAGACGTTCGACGCACGCCGTCTGACCTGCGCACTCTCTACCGGCCATTACCGACCCTTGACGGTCGTTTTCGACGGTCCTGCGGACTCCTTGCGGACCGCTCGCGGACCACCCGTGAGCCGGTGCCGAACGAAGCGGCGCCGCCCGGTGCACCACCACCGGCACGGCGCCTAGGAACAGACCCCTTCACACGCAAGGAATCCGAGCCATGCGGAACACCGTACCGCCGGCCGTCGACAGCGACGGCTTCACCACCCTGTACGCCACCTACCGGACGCGCGTCGAGGGCTACATCGCGGCCCGTCTCCCGCGCCGTGACAGCCACCTCGCCGAGGACCTGACCGCCGAGGTGTTCGCCTCCCTGTGGCGCTCCCGCTACGCCCAGGGACGCCCCGTCGAGGGCGCCCCGTGGGGCCTGCTCTCCACCATCGCGGCCCGCCGGGTGGCTGACCACTTCCGGCTGGCCCGCAACACCCGTGAGATGACCAGCGACATGACCAGCTGGCAGCACGCCAACCGGGCCATGGCCAGCACCGATACCGGGGCCTGGTCACCGGTCAACACCGGCTTCCACGCTGCCCGGATCGGGGGTGCGAAGTGACCAGCCAGCACCCCAGCGAGGACGCCCAGGACGCTCTCCAGGACGGCCAGGACGCGGCCCAGGACGCCCGCCGATTCGTGGACCGGCACTTCCCCGCGGTGGCCGCGTTCCTCGCATCCGATGATGCGCGACCTGATGCGGACCTGATGCGCGTTGATGCGCCGCAGGTCAACCGCTGTGACGCCCTCGACGGGCAGTGCACCGGCCAGGCCTGCGGCGAGAACGGCGACCCCCGTGAGCCGATCCACCTCGGCCCCGAGCACGGCCTGAACGTCTCGTTCGCCGACTACCCGCTGAACCCGTTCCAGCTCACCCAGTGGGCGGACGAGCAGCCGGTCCTCTCGGTCTACGCCGGCGGCACGTGGCCGGACCTCACCCTCGCCCAGGTGGACGAGCTGCTGCTCGCCTTCGACCGGTACACCGGCGTCCTGCGCGTCGCGCGGGAGCACCTGGCCCGCGCCGTCGCGGCGCAGGACGCCACCGGGGACGCCCAGGACGCCACCCAGGACGCGCAGGACGCCCCCGAGGACGCCCAGGACGCGCGCGGGGGTGCCCGGTGAATCCCCGTGAACTGAGGCTCGTCAACGACTGCCCGAAGTGGTGCACCGAGGATCACACCGGCCAGGCCGGGGAGGACCGCGAGCACCACGGCGGCGCGGTGCGGGAACTCCGTCTCCCTGACGGGCGCCTCGTCCTCGAAGCGTCCCTGACGCTGGAGCCGGGCGAGGACTCGCCCCGGCTCGTCGTCAGCGGCTCCATCGAGTCGTTCGTCGACGACGTGCAGCTACTCGACGCGGCCGGGGCCAAGGCGTTCGACGAGGCGCTGCAGCGGTTCTCGTCGCATGTGAGCCGGATGGCGGCCACCGTGCGGGCCGCGGAGGCGCAGCGGCCGAAGCCGAAGCGGAAGCGGAAGAACCGGCGGCCCCTGCCGCCGAGTCTGCAGGGCTCCACCCGGGAAACCCGCCTGTACCTCGCGGAGCGGGACGGTTGGCAGTGCTTCTACTGCCGCCGGCCGTTCGAGCGGCTCGACGAGGCGACGACGGACCACTACGTCCCGCGGTCGCTGTGGGCGTGCAACCTGCCCGCGAACCTCGTATTGGCCTGCGAGCCGTGCAACCGGGCGAAGGACGACCGGCTGACGTGGTCCATGGCCGCCTTGCTGCTCGCCTGGGAGGCCGGGGAGGGAGGCGCCGCCGGGGACGGAAACGGCGCCCTGGGGGCCGCCGAGGGGCCGCCCGCCCGGCGCCTCCCCGCCTCCCTGACGGCCTGAAAACGCAGGCCACCCCAGGGGAGGCAGGGAAGGGAACCACGTAGGGAGAACTCCCCGCCTCCCCACCCGGGAACGGCACCGCCCCCGGACCGCAACAGCGGCCCGGGGGCGGTTCTGTGACCGCGGCCCGCTCAGCGGCCCCGGCCGCGCCGTGGTCGCTTCGGGCAGCGCGGCCCGCACTCGTACACGTCGACATCGAGGACGTGGGCGCCGATCCGGCCGCGCGCCCGGCCCGCCGGGTGCCCGCCGCGCGCCAGCGACGCTGCGCACCAGCAGCACGCCCAACCGGAGTACTGCGCCCGTGTCAGCTCCGTTGCGGCCGGCGGTTGCGGCTTCCAGGTCACGGCCGGTCGGCGAGCGGGACCAGGCGGTACGCCTCCCGGCACGGGGCGCAGGCGTAGTGCCCGCCGCCCGGGCCGGAACTCTGCTCGATGTGGTCGATGAGCCGCACGTCGGCGGCGAACCGCTTGTGCCAGCTGCAGAAGCCGTAGCCCGTGGGGGTGCCCGCGGCGGTCTCCTGCTGCGTACTCTCGTTCATGTCGACTCCTCACCAGTCGTCCACGCCCCCGAGCCCGGCCAGGCTGCGGGGGCTTTCCGCTGGTGGGACCGTACCGCTATAGGCCGCTACAGGGCACCCCATACGGCCACATGGCGCCACCTACGGGTGCCCGGTGCAAGGTGCCGCCCTACGTTCCGGGGCATGAGCGAAGACCCGTTCGTCTACGTCTACGTGCGCGTCGCCAACCAGGTGGAAGCCGAGATCCGGTCCGGTCGGCTTCCGCACGGCGCGCGCCTGCCGAACGAGCGGGACATGGGCGCCCAGTACGGAGTGGCCCCAGGCACCGCCCGGCGAGCCGTCCAGGAACTCCGGGAGCGCGGCCTGGTCGTCACGCTGCCGAACAAGGGGACGTTCGTCGTCGCCCAGGACGACGAGTAGGCGGTAGGTAGGAGACCGGTAGGAAGCCGCGCCGACCTGCGATTCCTACCGCCCTACCCCCGCCCTCCGGGTGACCGCGTGAACGAGCGGGGGAGCGGCGCAGGCGTGCCCCGCCGGGGCGTGCCGCCGGGCGTGCCGTACCGGTCACCCTCGGAGGCGCCCTCCCCGTGCCAGGTGCTGGAACAGCTCCGGCACACCAGCGGGTACGGGGCACCCCGGCACCGCGTGTGACGTCACGAGCCGGTGTAGTCTGCGCCCCCTCTACCCCCTCTACAACGCAGGTCAGTGCCCACTACCCACCCCGCTACCGGGGTAGAGGGCCCCCTCGACCTCTGCCCGCTTCCGTGCCTCCCGCGCTCGTCGCCGCGCCTCCCAGATCACATGCAGGGACACCGGGTTGTCCGGGCCCGGCGGCCACCGCGGAATGCCGTACCGAGGGTGCCGCCAGTCGAACGACTCGACGGAGGCCGGCGGCGGGGGAGCGGCGGCAGCTGCCCGCGCACGGCGCCGGGGCGTCGTCACCGCTCCCCCCCGGCGTCGTCCACGATCCGCCAACCGAGCTGGGCCATCGCCCGCGGCGTCAGCCCCAACGCCTCACCCGCGTACCGGGCCTCCTGCGCCTGCCAGGCCGACGCCGTACCCGCCAGCACCGCGGCCTCGTACACGATCAGCAGCGCGACCGTGCCCCGCGCGGTGTCGTCCCACATCGTCGCCTGCGGGGACTGCCACAGCTCCGCCCACCGCTCCCGGTCCGCGTCCGTCCACTCCAGCCCCTCACCGCGGGGCGGCATCTCCGGCACCGGCAGCGTGCAGCCCTCCGCCGGGAGGTCGACCAGGGCACGCCCCTGCCCCCCGCGGTGCGCACGGCTGAACGGCTTCGACGGGTCCCGCATCTTCGGCATGGTGTCCTCCCGTTGAGGTTGATTGGTCGACCGATCCCCCAGAGCCCTCCCCGGCGTTCCGGGCCCCCTACGGGCCAGGGGTCACCCCCCTGGGAGGGGTCGCGCGGCGTGAGGCCGGTAACCCAACCACCTCACGCCGCGCGGGTCTGTCAGGCCGCGTCGTCGGGTGCGCCGAGCAGCTGGTTGAGTCGGCCGGCGTCGTGTGCTTCCACGATCTCGGCGGGGGTCATCTTTGCGAGGTGCTCGCTGGTCAGCTGCCCCTCGCGGGGGATGTCGCGGACGGGCAGGCCGAGCACGGCGTTGAGCCTGCCTTCCTGCTGTGCCTGCACGATCTCGTGGTGCTTGCCCTGGGCGGCCAGGCGCTTGAGGTCGGCTTCGGTGAGCTGGTCGTTCATGCTGCGTCTCCTCGCGGGGTGAAGTGGCTGGGGGTGTTACGGAAGTCCTCGAACTGGTGGCCGGGGGTTCCGCTGGGCAGGGGGCGGCTGGGCTCCTCGGGCGGCCAGCCGTCGAGCCACGCGTCGACCTGGTGGTCCCGCAGGAAGTCGGCGGCGAGGGTGCGGGGCACGGTGACGTTGCGGCCGTTGACGAGGCGGATGTGCCGTTCGCGGGGCGGCTTGCGCTCGTCGAGGGCGGCCAGCTGCTGGGCGAGCTTGTGGGCGTCGCTGCGGGCCCCGGTGAAGCTGGGGGCCGCGGGCGGCTGTGCCAGGAGGCGCACCTGCTCGCCGGTGTCGAGTGCCTTGATGACGTGCAGGACGGCCGTTGCGTCGGTGAGGGCGCGGTGGGCGGCGGACACCTTGCGTTCGGCGTCGTCGAGGGCTTCGAGGTACGCGGTGAGGGCGGCCCGGGCGCCGGTGGCGGTGGTGTCGACGAGGTGGCGGCGCGCCTGGTCGTCGCGGAGGGCGACGACGAGGCGCCGGCCGATGGCGTCGCGGTCGGCTTCGAGGACGGGCAGGCGCCGCTTCGCGTCGTCGATGCGGGCGCGGGTGGCCTTCTCGTGCTCGCCGTCGGGCATGGGCGCGCCGGTGCGGGCGGCTTCCTTGAGGGCTTCGGCGTCGTCGCGCTGGGCCTGCGCCAGGGCGGCCACGGCGTCGTTGTGGTCCTTGCGGATGTCCTTGACGCGCTGGGCGGCGGCGCGCCACTCGTCGGCGAGCGCGTGCACGCTCTTGGGGAGGTAGGCGTTGCTGGGGAGGCTGGTGATGGGTTCCACGGTGGGTTCCTTCCGGTTCAGGCCGCGGTGCGGCAGTCCAGGCAGAGGGGGGAGCCCTCGGCGTTCCACTGAGGGCGGGAGCAGCGGGCGCAGGGCGTCTTGGGGCGGATGTCAGTAGAGAGGCGCTGCATTCCAGCGTCCGCAGCGTCCGCAGCGTCCGCGCGCTGGTGTTCGCGCTGGTCAGGCAGGGTGAGGACGCCGGACGCTGCGGAGCGGGCAGCGTCCGGTGCAGCGTCCGCAGCGTCCGGTGCAGCCCCGTTGCGGACGCTAGCGTCCACCCCCCAGCGTCCACCCTGTTCGTGCTGGTCAGAGCCGGTGCCGGTACGGGTTGCGGACGCTGCGGACGCTGTCTCGTACCTTCTCTCTGGAAGTGCCGTCAGGTGGTACAGGCGCTTGCGCTTGGCGTCCGGGGTGCGCTTGCTGTCGTCCACCTCAATGCCGATGGTCCGCAGCACCGGGGCAAGCCGCTTCAACTGCCCGCCGGCGCGCGTCGCGTCCTTCGGCCACTTCCGCGGCAGCTTGTCCGGGGTGGGGACCCGCTCCAGCAACTCCGAGGCGGTGAGGGTGAGGCCGTCGGCGCCCGCGCGGTCGACGAGCTCCACGACGGCCTGGGCGAACGGCTCGCCGTCCAGGACGTCGGCCACGGCGTCCCGGGCGGTCGCCTTGTAGCTGTCCAGGGTGTGCCAGCCCTTCACCTTGTCGACCGCGGCCAGGACCCGCGCGAAGTCGGCCATGCGGGGCCGCTCCTCCAGCTGCACGTCGGGCAAGGCGGCCAGGACGTCGGCCAGCAGATCGAACAGGGATGCCAGGATCGACGGGTGCGCGTCTGCGTAGGCCGCGTCCAACTCGGCTTCCTCGCGGCGCCGGCGGTCCGGGATCGTGTGCAGCTCGATGGTGAGCAGCCGTTCGGCAAGGTCACCGGCGAGCGCGCCCGCGTCGATGGTGGTCATGGCCAGGACGCGGCGGAACTCCAGCACGACCACGTCATCGTCGGTGTAGAGCGCGCGGTCGACGATGCCGTCCCCGGTGACCGCCCGGCACAGGGCGTCGGACAGCCAATCGGCGATCACGGACACGTTGTCCAGGCACAGGGCCCAGGAGTTGAACGCCTGCGTGGCCCACGACTTGATGTCCCTGGGCGCGGTCCGCTTCGGTGCGCCGGACGGGTCGACGATGCCAATCACCATCTTCGCGGAGTACGACTTGCCGGTGCCCTGCTCCCCGCGGAACGTCAGGATCGGGTGCGGCAGGTCGGGGATGAACGCGGCGACGAGCCACGCGACGAGCAGCTGGAACCCCTCGTCGTCGGTGTTGAGCAGCGCCCGCAGCTTGGCCAGACCGTCGCCGTCGCGGACCGGTTCGGGGAGCGGCTTCATGGCGCCCGAGCGGCGGAACAGGACCGGGGAGCGGGCGGCCCGCTCCCACCCGGTGGGCCGGACGATGACGCACCGGCCGTCGGCGTCGCCCAGGTCCACGACGATGCCGTCCTCGGACCGGGCCACGCGGACGTGCGGGACGCGCGGGTCCGCGTCCTGGGCGACGCCCTCCAGCACGGTCATCGCGTCGGCGAGCGCCGACTGTGAGGGCACCGACCCGCCGTGCTCGTCGGTGAAGATGCGCGCTAGCTGGGAGCGCAGGCCGGCCTTTCCGCGGAGCGGCAGGGCGATGTTCGCGCCGTCGACCTTCACCCCGTAGGGGCGGCCGTCCTCGGACATGAACAGGTCGTACCGCTCGCGGGCCAGGGCGACGAGCTGGGACGCCTGCGACGGTCCGCGTCCCTTGTCTTCCACGTCGATGCCGCTCGCCTCCAAGATCTCTCGCGCCTTCGCGCTGACGTCGTCTTTCTCGCTCACGAGCGCCCCCGTCCGGTCGTGCGCTGGGCGCTCGCGATGGTGGCCCGGGCCTCCCGCTCGTCCAGGCCGACCGCGAGCGCGGCTTCGACGAGCGCCCGCTCGACGGCGTCGGGGTCGGCTTGGCCGGTCCGCGCGCCCTCGAACGCCTTGCAGGCGGCCCAGAACAGGCGGCCGTTGCGCTCCCCGGGGTGCGCCTCCAGCACGGTGCGGACGAGCCCGAGCATCCGGCGGCCGAGCCGCCCGGCGCCGCGCCCAACGGGCACGGGCCGGACCGGTGCCGGGGGCAGGATGAGCCGCAGCAGCGGGGCGGGGATCGGGTACACGGTCGGCTCGTGCAGGTCGGGGTGCAGGCCGTAGACACCGGCCGGGGTCACGGAGCCGGGGCCGACGAGGTACCCGGCGGTCCCGCGCACGTCGATGCCGGGGGCGAGCTTGCCCGCGGAGTTCGGCACCCGGGCGCCGGCGGGGCCGGTGAACCACAGGTGGAACCCGCCGGACGGGGTGCACACGGTGACCGTGCGCGGTACCTCGAAGCCGTGCTCCTGGGCGAGCCGCTGCAGCTCGGCGGCCCCGTCCACGCCGTTCTTCCGGTCCAGGTCCACGCCGATGAGCGGCACGTCCCCGCGTCCGCAGGCGACGCCGTACCCGGTGGCGTGCGGCGCCTGCTCGAACAGGGCGGCCAGCGCGTCCGGGTCGTTGGTCGCGTCGTGCACGCCGTGCCCCGGCCGGCCGCACTCGCCCCTGCAGGGGGGCGTGCCGGGCGGGTCCTCCCGGTGCGGCGACCGGATGGCGGGGAGCTTGCCCCGGCCGAGGGGGAAGACGTGGAAGCCACGCCGCGCCGCCTCGGTGGCTTGCGTGAGGGCGTGCCGCCACGGGGTGGGTTGTGCCACGATGGTGGGCGACCCGCCGTCCAGCTGGTCGCTTAGCGCCCCGGTTGCCCCCGGGGCGTTCTTCTTGCTGCTCATGCCGCGGCCTGCCCCTTCTGCTGAGAGATCCAGGCGTCCACGTCTGCCCAGTCCCAACGGAGCTGAGTGCCGACCTTGAATCCCAGGGCGCCGATGCCGACACCACGGTGTCGCTGGTCGTAGATCGTGCGCGGGGGCAGACCGGTGAAGTCGACGATGTCCCGCAGTGTTGCGAGCGGGCGGCGCTCCATAGTTCCTCCGTAGCCTATGAGAGTGCGATCACGGCACCTAAGTGAGCGATGATCGTCCATCTCGGCACAGGATGCACGACGGTTGCGTGTTCCGCAAGCGTCGCTTAAAGTGCCGTCATGGCACACACAGGAACGGACACTGCAACGCGGCACCTCGCCCGCCGCGTCAAGGAAGTCCGAATGCGCCGTGGCTTCACCGCGCAACAGTTGGCGGAAGCGCTTCAGGCGCAGGGGATCGCCTGGCAGCGCACTACCGTCGTGAAGCTGGAGAACGGCACTCGGGAGAACGTCACCCTCAACGAGGTCTTGGCCTTGGCCTACGTGCTCGGGGTGGCTCCGGTGCACTTGATGGTGGACCCGGACACCGCGTCTCCGTACCCGGTAACGGCGCAGGTATCGGCGCCGGCCGCGGCCGTTCGGTCGTGGGTCCGCGGCTTCAAGCCGCTGGACGACATCGACCCGCGCACCTTCTACACCGAGGTGCCGGCCGTTGAGTTCGGCAAGCGTGAGGACCACCCGGACCGCTACGAGTGGGTTTCGGACATGGCCCGCTACCTGTCCCGCTCCATGGGGCGCATGTACCGGCGCGACGACGGATCGGCAGTCCTTGAGGTCGAACTGCCCGGGAGGGGAAACCGTGGCGAGTCTGGCGAAGCGACCGAACGGTAAGTGGCGCGCCCGGTACCGGGACGCGGCCGGCCGCGAGCACGCCCGGCACTTCGCGCGGAAGGTCGATGCTCAGCGGTGGCTCGACGAGGAGACGGCGAGCATCGTCACCGGGCAGTATGTCGACCCGCAGGCGCGGAAGGTCACGGTCGACGAGTGGTGCGACGTCTGGCTTGAGGGCTACGGCGCCCGCCGGGCCTCCACGGTGCGGCAGGCGCGGGTGCACTTGGCGCGCATCCGGCAGGAGTTCGGGCCGCTGCCGCTCACCGCGGTGCAGCCGAGCATGGTCCGGGCCTGGATGGCGCGCCTGCGCAACGAGGGTCTGTCGGCGTCGTACCTGTTCGCGCTGCACTCGCGGCTGTCGCAGGTGATGCAGGACGCGGTGCTCGATCGGAAGGTGCCGGCGAATCCCTGCTCGCGGCGGACGTCGCCGGGGGCGGGGAAGCCGCGGCCCTATGTGGCCACGGAGGCGCAGGTGTGGGCGCTGTACGAGCAGGCGGCCGCGCCGTTCCGGCCGGCGCTCCTGCTCGGGGCGTTCGTCGGTCTGCGCACTGCGGAGGCGTGCGGGCTACGGCCGCAGGACGTAGACCTCGAGGGCCGTGCCATCACTCCGGCCGTGCAGTACCCGGCGCTCCCGCTGAAGACGGAGATGAGCGGGGAGACGGTGCCGATCCCGGACAGTCTCGTCACGGTGCTGAAGCCGCTGTGCGCGGACCGCGCACACGTCCTGGTCGACGAGGACGGCGCCCAGCTCGGGCCGTGGCAGGTCGAGCGGGAGATGCGCCGCATCCGGGGCAAGGTCGCCGGGCTGCCGGGCGGCTTCCGCTTCCACGACCTCCGGCACTTCTACGCCTCCCTGCTGATCGCGTCGGGGGCAGACGTGAAGGTGGTCCAGCACCGCCTCCGCCATGCCTCGGCGAAGACGACGCTGGACACCTACGGGCACCTGTGGCCCGACTCGGACGAGTCGACGCGGACCGCTGTCGAGCGGGTCCTGAGCGGCAAGATCACTTCTCTTGCGGACTCTGTGCGGACCGGGGGCGAGTCGGAGTGATTACTTCCCTGGTCACCCCCGGTACGGGGATCACACGTCGAAGTACAGCTCGAACTCGTGCGGGTGCGGACGCAGCTGGAGCGGAGCGATCTCGTTCGTGCGCTTGTAGTCGATCCACGTCTCGATCAGGTCGGACGTGAACACGTCGCCCTGGAGGAGGAACTCGTGGTCGGCCTCCAGGGAGTCGAGGACCGCGCCGAGGGAGGTCGGGACCTGCGGGACGCCCGCGTGCTCCTCGGGAGCCAGCTCGTAGAGGTCCTTGTCGATCGGCTCGGCCGGCTCGATCTTGTTCTTGATGCCGTCCAGGCCCGCGAGCAGCAGCGCCGAGAAGGCGAGGTACGGGTTGCCGGAGGAGTCGGGCGCGCGGAACTCGACGCGCTTGGCCTTCGGGTTCGAACCCGTGATCGGGATACGCATCGCGGCGGAGCGGTTGCGCTGCGAGTACACCAGGTTCACCGGCGCCTCGAAGCCCGGCACCAGGCGGTGGTAGGAGTTCACCGTCGGGTTGGTGAAGGCCAGCAGCGACGGGGCGTGCTTGAGGATGCCGCCGATGTAGTAGCGGGCGGTGTCGGACAGGCCCGCGTAGCCCTGCTCGTCGTAGAACAGCGGCTCGCCGTTGCTCCACAGCGACTGGTGGACGTGCATGCCCGAGCCGTTGTCACCGAAGATCGGCTTCGGCATGAAGGTCGCGGTCTTGCCGTTGCGCCAGGCCACGTTCTTCACGATGTACTTGAACAGCTGGAGGTCGTCCGCGGCGGCCAGCAGCGTGTTGAACTTGTAGTTGATCTCCGCCTGGCCGGCGGTGCCCACCTCGTGGTGCTGGCGCTCGACCTGCAGGCCCGCCTTCTCCAGCTCCAGGGAGATCTCGGCGCGCAGGTCGGCGAAGTGGTCGACCGGCGGGGCCGGGAAGTAGCCGCCCTTGTAGCGGACCTTGTAACCGCGGTTGTCCTCCAGCGCGCCGGTGTTCCAGGCGCCCGCCTCGGAGTCGATGTGGTAGTACGACTCGTTCTCGGCGGTCTTGAAGCGCACGCTGTCGAAGACGTAGAACTCGGCCTCGGGGCCGAAGAACGCGGTGTCGGCGATCCCCGTGGACGCGAGGTAGGCCTCGGCCTTCTTCGCCACGTTGCGCGGGTCACGGGAGTACTGCTCGCCCGTGATCGGGTCGTGGATGAAGAAGTTGATGTTCACCGTCTTGTCGCGGCGGAACGGGTCCACCCGCGCGGTGGACAGGTCGGCGCGCAGCGCCATGTCGGACTCGTGAATGGCCTGGAAGCCACGGATGGAGGAGCCGTCGAAGGCCAGCTCCTCGTCCGGGTCGAACGCCGCAGCCGGAATCGTGAAGTGCTGCATGACGCCCGGGAGGTCGCAGAACCGGACGTCGATGAACTTGACGTCCTCGTCGGCAATGAACTTCTTGGCCTCGTCGGCGTTCTGGAACATCCAGCTCCTCCTACTCCCGACCGTCCCGCCGGGGTGGTAGATCGTTCGTGCGGCCAGTGCGGTGGCACACGCTGTCCTCGACCCTAGGGAGGCGTGATTTCTCCGGCGTGACCCATTTGTTTCGCACAAGTTAACCGGCTCGCGTTCCACGGTAGTCCGCACCGGGTCCGGAAACACCCCGCCGTCCACCGGTCGAAAACGGGCGCAGTACCGTGGACGGGTGGACAAGAGGCAAGCAATCGGATCATGGCTCTCCGGCCCGCGCGCGGCCATGGAGGAGGCCGGCGCCGACTTCGGATACCGGGGCGAACAGCTCGGCCTGCCGGAGGACGGCCCGGGTTCACTGGCCCGCCCCGGCCGCCGTCTCGGCGCGCTGGCCGTCGACTGGGGCCTGTGCCTCTTGATCGCATACGGTCTCATCACCGACGGCTACGGCCAGGCGACCGGCAACTGGGCCCTGCTCGTCTTCTTCGTGATGAGCCTGCTCACCGTCGGCACGGTCGGCTTCACCCCCGGCAAGCGCCTGCTCGGCCTGCGCGTCGTCGCCCTGGACACCGGCACCGTCCACCTCGGCCGCGCCGTGGTCCGCACGGTCCTGCTCTGCCTCGCGATCCCGGCCCTGGTCTGGGACCGCGACGGCCGCGGCCTGCACGACCGGCTGGCCCGCACGGCCGAAGTGCGGATCTGAGAGCCGCTCGTACGACGAAGGGCGCCCGGAGTGATCCGGGCGCCCTTCGTCGTACGAGGCTCTGGGTCAGCGGGGCCGCGGGCCGCCCTTCGGCAGGCGCATGCCCTTGGGCATCGGACCCTTCGGCAGCGGCATGTTGCTCATCAGGTCGCCGAGCGCGCGCAGCCGGTCGTTGGTGGCGGTCACCTGCGGGCCGGTCAGCACCCGGGGCAGCTTCAGCATGGTGGTGCGCAGCTTCTTCAGCTCCACCTGGCCCTCGCCGGTGCCGACGATCAGGTCGTGCACGGGGACGTCCGCGACGATGCGGTTCATCTTCTTCTTCTCGGCGGCCAGCAGGCTCTTGACCCGGTTCGGGTTGCCCTCGGCGACCAGCACGATGCCGGCCTTGCCGACCGCCCGGTGCACCACGTCCTGGCTGCGGTTCATCGCCACCGCCGGAGTCGTCGTCCAGCCCCGGCCGATGTTGTCCAGCACGGCCGCCGCCGCGCCGGGCTGGCCCTCCATCTGCCCGAAGGCCGCCCGCTCGGCCCGGCGCCCGAACACGATCGCCGTCGCGAGGAAGGCGAGCAGGAGGCCCAGAATGCCGAGATAGATGGGGTGACCGATCAAGAAACCGATGGCGAGGAAGACACCGAAGGTGACGATTCCGACAGCCGCGAGTACAAGGCCGATCTTCTTGTCGGCCTTGCGGGTCATCTTGTAGGTCAGGGCGATCTGCTTCAGTCGCCCGGGGTTCGCAGCCTCGGCTGCCGTGTCCTTCCTCGCCATGCCACGAAGTCTACGTGCCCCCGGGAGCGCCCACGACGGCGGTGTCCGGGCGGTCTTCCGGCGGCGCGGCTCAGGAGTGGGCGGCGGAGGAGACCCGCTCGAGGACGCGCTCGGCCTCGACCCGGTCCTTGGCGCGGCGGCGGTCCTCCAGCACCGAGGTCCAGGCGTTGCGGCGGGCGGTGCGCTGACCGCCGCTCATGAGCAGGGACTCGACGGCACGCAGGGCGTCGGTGAGGGACGGACGCGCGGTGGCGCGGGTGCCTGTCGGCATGGCTTCGTTGACGGGCGCGGCCGGCATGGTGGATCCCCCTAGGGCTCAGTGCACGGGTTCACGGGGTGTGAAACCAGGGTCACTGATTGGTGTTACCAGGGCGTGACCCCCTGGTCAAACGCGCGTGAAGCCCCGATGCCGCCGGATGGCCGAGGAGTGACCGGGCGCGCGAACGCCGCCGCGGCCCCGGCGTGGTCCTCAGCTGGGAGGACGGCCGGGACCGCGGCGGCGTTGCGTTCTACTCGTCGGTAATCGCTTGTGCGTGAATTCACACGGCCTGGGCGGCGACGAACGTCCCGCGCTTCTCGATCGCCATCTGGTACAGGCGGCCGGCGCGGTAGGAGGAGCGGACGAGGGGGCCGGACATCACACCGGAGAAACCGATCTGCTCGGCCTCCTCCTTCAGCTCCACGAACTCCTGCGGCTTCACCCAGCGCTCCACCGGGTGGTGGCGCACCGACGGGCGCAGGTACTGGGTGATGGTGATCAGCTCGCAGCCGGCCTCGTGCAGCTGCTTGAGCGCCTCGCTGACCTCCTCGCGGGTCTCGCCCATGCCGAGGATCAGGTTGGACTTGGTGACCAGGCCGAAGTCGCGGGCCTCGGTGATCACCTTCAGGGAGCGCTCGTAGCGGAAGCCGGGGCGGATCCGCTTGAAGATCCGCGGGACCGTCTCGACGTTGTGCGCGAACACCTCGGGGCGGGACTCGAAGACCTCGCGCAGCAGCTCCGGGACGGCGTTGAAGTCGGGGGCCAGCAGCTCGACCTTGGTCCGGCCGCCCTCGCGGTCCGCCGTCTGCTGGTGGATCTGGCGCACGGTCTCGGCGTACAGCCAGGCGCCGCCGTCCTCCAGGTCGTCGCGGGCGACGCCGGTGATGGTGGCGTAGTTCAGGTCCATGGTGACCACGGACTCGCCGACGCGGCGCGGCTCGTCGCGGTCCAGCGCCTCGGGCTTGCCGGTGTCGATCTGGCAGAAGTCACAGCGCCGGGTGCACTGGTCGCCGCCGATGAGGAAGGTGGCCTCGCGGTCCTCCCAGCACTCGTAGATGTTGGGACAGCCGGCTTCCTGGCAGACCGTGTGCAGGCCCTCGCTTTTGACGAGGTTCTGCATCTTCGAGTACTCGGGGCCCATTTTCGCCCGGGTCTTGATCCACTCGGGCTTGCGCTCGATGGGGGTCTGGCTGTTGCGGACCTCCAGGCGCAGCATCTTGCGTCCGTCGGGTGCGACTGCGGACACGACCGGCTCCCTAGCGTTGATTCTTCGGCGCCCTCAAGGGTACGCCCGTGGATTTGATGGCCCTCCGACCGGGCCAACCCGCCCAGGGCGGGGCCCATTCCCTACGCCGGCGTCTTCTCCACCGCCCGCGGCTTCAGCTCCGCGTTCTCCAGCACGTCCCGCAGATGGCGCTCGACCACCGGCAGCACCTCCTCGATCGTGACGTCCCGGCCCAGCTCGTTGGCGAGCGAGGTGACGCCCGCGTCGCGGATGCCGCACGGGATGATCTTGTCGAACCAGGCGTTGTCCGGGTTCACGTTGAGCGCGAAGCCGTGCATGGTCACGCCCTTGGCGACCCGGATGCCGATCGCCGCGATCTTGCGGTCCTCGCGCCGCTGGCCCGCGTTGGACGGCGCGTACTCCGGGCCGTTGAGCCGGGGGTCGAACTCCTCGTCGTGCAGGCGCGGGTCGAAGTCCAGGGCGAGCCCGCCGAGCGCCGGACGCCGCTCCACCGGATCACCCAGCACCCACACCCCGCTGCGGCCCTCGACCCGGGTGGTCTCCAGGCCGAACTCGGCGCAGGTGCGGATCAGCGCCTCCTCCAGGCGGCGGACGTGCGCGACGACGTCCACCGGGCGGGGCAGCTTCTGGATCGGGTAGCCCACGAGCTGGCCCGGACCGTGCCAGGTGATCTTGCCGCCGCGGTCCACGTCGATGACCGGGGTGCCGTCCAGGGGGCGCTCGCTCGGGTCCGTGCGCCGGCCGGCCGTGTAGACCGGGGGGTGCTCCAGCAGCAGCACGGTGTCCGGGACCCGGTCCTCGAAGCGCGCGGCGTGCACCCTGCGCTGCTCCTCCCAGGCGGCCTGGTACTCGACGGCCTCGGCACCGAATCCCATACGGACGAACCGCAGCTCGCTCACGGCAAGCCCCTCCCTCGAAGGTCGTAAGGCGTAAAACGCGCCAACGTCACTGTACGACCGCCGGCCGCGCGTCAGCCTCGGGGGCAATCCTCACACGATCGGATGAATGTACGCGGAAGTGTGCGATCGGGTGCTTACTCTCCGCTACATTCGCGCCGTTCACAAGGCCATAAGGGCTGCTCACAGGCAGTCCGGGCACTTCGGCAGCCCGGAGGCAGGAGATCGCACCGCAGATGACGGAACGACCCGCGCAGCGCACCCCCAACCGACAGCTCGCCGCGCTCATCGCAGAAGCGGGGTTCTCCAACGCAGGTCTGGCCCGTCGAGTGGACCAGCTCGGGCTCGAGCACGGCCTCGATCTCAGATACGACAAGACATCCGTCACCCGCTGGCTGCGCGGACAGCAGCCCCGGGGGACCACGCCCGCGCTCATCGCCGAGGTCTTCACCCGCCGCCTCGGCCGCCGGCTCACCGCCCAGGACCTCGGCCTCGACGCCTGCGCCCCGGTCTACGCGGGGCTGGAGTTCGCGGCCGGACCCGAGGAGGCCATCGACATCGTCAGCGGCCTGTGGCGCAAGGACTCCGGCAGCCACGCCGAACTGCGCAAGATCGCCTTCACCCCGGCCGGGCTCGTGGTGCCCAGCCGGGACTGGCTGATCGGGCGCGCCGACGAGAAGGTCGCCCGCGGCGCCGAGCCCTCCCGGGTGCCCGCCCAGGGCCGCGCCGGGGTGCCCCGGCAGCGCGGCGTCGAGCGCGGCCCCGGCCACCGGGTCACCGCCGGTGACATCGCCGCGCTGCGCTCGGTCGGCGAGCTGTTCCGCACCCTGGACGACGCCTACGGCGGCGGCCACGCCCGCCAGGCCCTCGTCCGCTACCTGGAGCACGAGTGCGAGCCCATGCTCCGCGGCACCTACGGCGAGCAGATCGGCCGCCGCCTGTTCGCCGCGGCCGCCGACCTGACCCGCCTCGCGGGCTGGACGTCGTACGACATCGCCGCGCACGGCCTCGCCCAGCGCTACTTCGTGCAGGCCCTGCGCCTGTCCCAGGCGGCCGCCGACCGGGCGTACGGCTCCTATGTGCTGGTCACCATGAGCCGGCAGGCCGTCTACCTCGGGCACGGCCGGGAGGCCGTCCAGCTGGCGCGGGTGGCCCAGCAGGGGGTCGGCGGCTCGGCGCCGCCGGTCGTCCAGGCCCTGCTGCACGCGGCGGAGGCGCGCGGGCACGGAGTCCTCGGCGAGGTGCGGGCCTGCACCGCCTCCCTCGTACGCGCCGAACGCGCGCTGGAGGCCGCCCGGCCCGGCGACGAGGTGCCGCACTGGGCGCGGTTCTTCGACGAGGCGCAGCTCGCCGACGAGTTCGGGCACTGCCACCGGGACCTTCAGCAGTTCCGGGCGGCGGCGCAGCACGCGGAGCGGTCGCTGCAGCTGCGCGCGCCCGCCTACGCCCGGAGCCGGCTGTTCTGCCGTGTCGTCCTCGCCACCGCCCGGCTGGGTCTCGGGGAGCTGGAGCAGGCCTGCGCGCTGGCCGCGGAGTCGGCGGCGCAGGCCGCCGAGATGCGGTCCGTGCGGGCGGTGGAGTACGTCAGGGACTTCGAGCGGCGGCTGGAGCCTTACAAGGACGCGGCTCCCGTGCGGTCGTACCGGGACAAGGTGGCCGCGTTGGGGTAGCGCCGTGCCGTCGGCCGTCGGCCGTCGGCCGTCGGGTGCGGGTCCGTCGTGGCCGGTCGCGCGGTTCCCCGCGCCCCTGCACGCCCCGTCAGGGCGCTCAGGCCGCCCTGACGGCAGGCGCCGGTTCCGACCGGTGCATCGAGCCCGTCGCACCCAGGTCGGTGAGGATCGCGGCCGCGGCGCGGCGGGCGGAGCGCAGGGCGCCCTGGACGGTGCTGGAGTCGCGGTGGTCGCCGCAGACGTACAGGCCGGTCAGCAGGCGCACCGGGCGCCGCAGGTCGTGGGGCGGGCGCATGGCGGGCATCGCGTCGGCGGTGTGGTGGACGGCGAGCGTCTCCCAGCGGGCCGTCGAGGTGCCGTAGAGCCGGGCGAGATGGGTGCGCACAGCGGTGTCGAGGTCCGGTGGCGGGGGCCCGAGGACCGTGGAGGAGATGAGCGCCCGGCCCGCCGGGGCCCGGCTCGGGTCGACCGAGCTGAGCACCGCCGTGTGCGCCACCGGGCCGCCCCGGTCGGCGTCCAGCAGCAGCGCCGCGCCGGTCGCCGGCACGTCGTCGGTGGTGTGGTGGACGACGGTCACCGGGTGGAAGTCCGGCACCCGCAGCCCCGGCAACAGCTCGGCGGCGGCGCGCGCGTCCGTGGCCACCAGCACCGCGCGGCAGCGGAACTCCCCGTGCTCGGCGGTGGTCACCGTCGTGGTGGACACCGAGGTGACCCGCACCCCGGTGCGCACGCTGCCCGCCGGCAGCGCCCGCGCCAGCAGCTCCGGCAGCACCGCGGCCCCGCCCTGCGGTACGGCCATCCGCCCGCCGGCGAACGCCCGCAGCGCGAGGTCCGCGCACCGGCTGGACGTGGTCAGGTCCGGGTCGCACAGCAGCGCGGCCAGCAGGGGGCGCAGAAAGCCGTCCACGGTGCGCGGCGGCAGGCCCCGGGCCGCCAGCGCCTGTGCGGCGGGCAGCTCCGGGCGGGACAGCAGCCGCTCCAGCGGCGTGCCCGCGATCCGCGCGAGCGCGCTGCCCAGCCGGGCCTGGTCGACGGCGCCGCCCACCGGGGCCGTGGCCCGGCCGCGGGGCGGGGGCACGGCGGCGGCGCTCCCGCGGCCGCGGACCGGCGTCGCCCGCGGGGCGCTTGCGAGGGCGCGCACCGCGTTGAGTGCGCCCCTCGCGCTCCTGCCGGCCACCGGAGCGCCCGCCCGGTGCCGGCGGCCGTCGCTGTGCAGCAGGACGCCGGGGGCGAACAGGCGCAGCGCGAGCGCGTCGAGCCCCGGGGTCAGGCGCAGCTCCGGGTACGACGTGAACAGCGGCTGCCCGAGGCGGTCGAGCCGGAAACCGTCGACCTGCTCCGTCGACATCCGCCCGCCCACACCGGGGCCGGCCTCCAGAACCGCGGTCGTCACTCCTGCGTGGGCCAGCCGTAGCGCCGCGGAGAGGCCGGCGATCCCGGCTCCCACCACGACGACGTCCGCCTGAAACGCGGGCTCAAGCACGTGCCCCTCCTCGAGGTTGCGCGGCCGGTGGAGACGTGATGCCCCCAACCGGCTCCAGGGATACCCGAGTTCGGCACGAGCGTAGAGCCGTGATCGGTCAACGGCAGTCGCGCATGGGCAGGGCACGGTCGCACGGCGGTAGCAAACGGTCGGGACGCCCTGTTTCCCAGGGCCGTTCCCCGCGCCGTCGCCGGGGGCGTTCCCCGCGCCGTAGCCGGGGGGGGCGTTTCCCGCGCCGTAGCCGGGGGGCGTTCCCCGCGCCCAGCCGTGGGCGCTCCTGCCGGCCCGGCCCGCCGGGGGCCGCCGGCTCACAGCGCCGCCCGGATCGCCTCCTCGATACCGGGGAACGCGAAGCGGAACCCGGACTCCAACAGCCGCTTCGGCACCACCCGCTGACTGCCCAGCACCTCCGTGGACATCTCGCCCAGCACCACCCGCAGGACGGGCGCGGGCACCGCGAACACCGCCGGGCGGCGCAGCACCCGGCTCATCGCCGCGTTGATCTCACGGTTCGTCAGCGGCTGCGGCGCGGTCAGATTCACCGGACCGGACAGCTCCTCGTGGTCCAGCAGATGGCGCAGCGCGGCCACCTCGTCGTGCAGCGCGATGAACGACCAGTACTGCCGCCCGCCGCCGAGCGGCCCGCCGAGACCCGCCCGGTACAGCGGGAAGAGCCGCCCCCAGGCCCCGCCCTCGCGCGCCACCACCAGGCCCGTCCGGGCGAACACCGTGCGCACCCCCGCCTCCCGCGCCGGCGCCGCGGCCCCCTCCCACTCCACGCACAGCTCCGCGAGGAAACCCCGCCCCGGCGGCGAGTCCTCGTCCGCGACGCGGTCCCCGGTGTCGCCGTAGACGCCGATTGCGCTGCCGTTGAGGAAGACCCGCGGCGGCCGGTCCAGCGCGGCGACGGCCCGCGCCAGCGCCGCCGTGCCGGCCACCCGGCCGGCGCGGATACGCGCCTTGTACTCGGCGGTCCAGCGGCGGTCGCCCACCCCGGCGCCCGCCAGGTTCACCACGGCGTCGCACCCCGCCAGCACCGCCGGGTCGACATGCCCGCGCTCGGGATCCCAGTGTGCCTCGTCGGCGGACCGGGGCATGCGGCGCACCAGCCGCACCACCTGGTGCCCGTCCGCGGCGAGCGACCGCACCAGAGCGCCTCCGATGAGACCGGACGCGCCGGTCACCGCGATCTTCCTGTGCTGCATGGCGCCATCATCCCCGAGCGGGCGTAAAACCCCGATGAGCCACGTGGCATCCGGCCGTAGGGTGGCCGGCATGTCTGCACCGTCCATACGCACCGCCCGGCCCGACGACGAGGAACCACTGCGACGGCTGGACCACGTGTCCTGGTCGTATCGGCACGCGGTCACCGGACCGCCCGCCCCGGACGAGCCGTTCTTCCGCGACACCGCCGGCCCCGAGGACCACCTGGTCGCCGAACTCGACGGCCGTGTCGTCGGCTACATCCGCCTCGGCTTCCCCACGCCGCTGCCCTCCAACGCCCACGTCCGGCAGATCCGCGGCCTCGCCGTCGCCGAGGAGGCCCGCGGCAAGGGCGTGGGGCGCGCGCTGCTGCGCGCCGCCGTCGACGACGCGCGCGCCCGCGGCTTCCGCCGGATCACCCTGCGCGTGCTCGGGCACAACGCGCCCGCCCGCGCGCTGTACGCGTCGGAGGGCTTCGAGGTCGAGGGCGTGCAGCCGGAGGAGTTCTTCCTGGACGGCGCCTACGTCGACGACGTCCTCATGGGCCGCCGACTGACCCAGCCGACCGCCGACTGACCTGGCCGGCCGGAGCTACGCGGAGACCGGCCGGCCGACCTGGCGGCCCCCACCGGCCATCCCGCCCGGCTCGGCCGCCCCTGGTCATCCCGCAGGGTCGCCCGGCCCGGTCGCCCCCCGGGCGATGCCGCCGGGTCGCTCGGCTCGGTCGCCCCCCGGCGATGCCGCCCGGCCGCCCAGCCGGGCCACCCCCCGGGCCATGTCGCCCAGCCGCCCAGCTCGTCCGCCCGGCCCGTTCGCCCGATACCCCCGCCCGCGCTACGAGGAGACCGGCTCGCCCGTGTCCACCGGTGCCGTTGCCCGCGCTCCCCGCTCCGCGTCGTCGGACACCTCCGCCGCCGTCAGGACGTAGCCCGTCTCGGCGTCGGAGGTCGACCGGGCGAACACCACCCCGTACACCCGGCCCTCGGTGGTCAGCAGCGGGCCGCCGGAGTTGCCGGGGCGGACCGTGGAGCGGATCGAGTGGATCTCGCGGGTGACCGTGTCGTCGCGGTAGATGTTCTGGCCCGTCGCCCGCACCCGGTTCGCCACCGTCGCCGCCTGCAGGTCGAGGCCACCGTCCTGCGGATAGCCGGCGACCACCGCGGCGTCGCCGCGCGCCGCGTCGTCGTCGAAACGGAGCACGGGGGCACGCAGGCCGGGCACCCGCAGCACGGCCACGTCTTTCTCCGGGTCGAAGAGCACCACCGTCGCCTCGTACGCCGGGCCCACGCCCCCGACCCGCACGGTCGGCTCGTCGATGCCCGCCACCACGTGCGCGTTGGTCATCACCCGCTCCCGCGCGTACACGAACCCGCTGCCCTCGCGGCCCTGGGTGCCCGCCACGCCCTCCACCTTCACCGTGGAGCGCTGCGCGGCGGCCGTCGCGGCCGGCGTCACGCTGTCCCCGGAGGGCCGCGCGACCTCGGCCGTCGACTCGTTCTCGAACGGGTTGAACACCTGCGGGAAGCCCGCGTCGGTGAGCGCCGAGGTGGCCCGCGAGAACCAGGCGGGGGTGGTGTCCGGCATCACCTCCTGCACCGCGCCCAGCACCCGCGAGTCACGGATCGCCGACGACAGCAGCGCCGACGAGGACGCCGCCAGCACGCTCGCCGCCACCCACGCCACGATCAGCACCGCCGCCGCGTTCGCCACCGCCCCGCCGGCCCCGTCGGCCACCCGCAGCGGCCCCCGGTCCAGCTCCCGCCGCAGCCTGAGCGCCGGCCGGCCCGCCAGCTCGTGGCCCACCACCGCCGGTGCCAGCACGGTGAGCACCGCGGTGACCGTCGCCGCCGTACCATCCGGCGTCACCAGGTCCATCACCCACGGCAGCAGCCACACGCCCAGCGCCGCGCCGCCCACGAACCCGGCCAGCGCGACACAGCCGGCGACCAGCCCCCGCCGGTAGCCGGAGCCGGCGTAGAGCAGGAGCGCGAGCAGCAGAACGATGTCGAGGAGGTCCACCAGGCCGCCTTTCTCTCGGACCCCTATACGCGGGGGACGGGCCCCGTGATCAGCCGCGCCCGCGACCGCCGGCCGCGAACCGGCCGCGCGGGCGGGTACCGGGAAAACGCCGCGGACCGGGACGATGGTTCCACCGGTCGGCACAGCTCACATCGCGGGCACCGGGGATCGCGCCGACAGTGGGACCATGCGTGATGTGCGAGGAGCCCGGCGGACCCGGCGGGCGGACCGGCGTGGCGTGCGCCTGCCGGGCCCGGCCCGGGTGGCGCTGGGCGCGCTGCCCGGGACCGCCGCCGCGGTCGTGCTCGCGCTGTGCGCGCACGGCGTCGAACGGGCCGCCCAGACCGGCGCCGACCGCCGCCTCGCGGCCACCGGCCCGGTGACCGCGCACACCGCGCCCCGGCCGCCCATCGTGCCCCGCTCGGCCTGGCTGGAGGGCACCGGCCCGACCCAGCCGCCCGCCCGCTACGACGACAAGGTCGTCGCGGTCTTCGTGCACCACACCGACTCGCCCAACGCCTACGACTGCGCCGAGACGCCCCGCATCATCCGCCATCTGCACGCCGGCCAGACCGGCGTCCGCCACTGGGACGACATCGGCTACAACTTCCTCGTCGACCGCTGCGGCGTCGTCTACGAGGGCCGCGCGGGCGGTGTCGCCCGCGCCGTCACCGGCGCCCACACCCAGGGCTTCAACCACCGCACCGCCGGCATCGCCGCCATCGGCACCTTCACGGCCGGGGTGGAGGTGCCGCGCGCGATGACCGACGCGATCGCCGCGCTGGCCGCCTGGAAGCTCGGGCTGTCGGGCGTCGACCCGCGCTCCCGGGTCCGCCTCGTCTCCAGCAACAGCGGCAGCCGCTACGCCGCCGGCACCTCCGCCACCCTGCCCGCCCTCGCCGGCCACCACGACGGCTACATGACCAGCTGCCCCGGCGCCGCCCTCACCGCGCGGCTGCCCGCGATCCGCGACCTGGCCGCGCGGCTCCAGGGCCGCTTCGGCGCGGTGCGGGCGAAGGACGGCGCGGCCGCGGGCCAGGCCCGGGCCGTCGCCCCGGCACCGGGCGCGCGCCCGGTCACTCCCCGCCCGGTCACTCCTTGAAGCGGTACCACAGACGCGGATAGCGCTCGGCGAGCGCGCTCTCGTCCTCGAAGTCCACCGGGGTGCCCTCCGGTTCGGCCGGGGCGGGCGGGATGCCGAGGTCCGGGGCGACCGTGCCGGTCAGCTGCTCGTACGCCTCGTCGGCCGCGTACCCGAGGTCTTCCCCGTCGCCGTCGATCTCCTCGTCGAAGTCGTCGAGCAGGTCGGCCAGGGAGTCCGGGTCGTGCAGGGCGCCCTCGAACACCTCGCGGCCCTGCCCGATCAGCCAGCAGCGGAAGAAGTCGAAGGCGTCGTCGCTGGCCCCGTCCAGCAGCACCCAGGCGGCACCCCACAGGTCCCAGCGGTAGGCGCGGTTGTAGCGGGCCTCGAAGTGACGGGCGAAGTCCAGCACGGCCTCCGGGTCGAGCTGGAGCAGCCGGTCCACGAGCAGCTCGGCCTGCTCCTGCGGATCTCCCTCCGCGGACTGCCGGGTGGTGTCGATGAGCTCCCAGAACTCCGTCTCGTCCATCACCGCTCCAGCATCGTCCCTGGCGCACCCGGACGCACCTTCAGTGTCCCGTGCCCGCCCCGCCGTACAGCCGCGCCAGCCGCCGCGCGTCCGCGGCCAGCCGCTCGCGCAGCGACACCGGGGACAGCACCTCCGCCTCCGGGCCGAGGGCGGTCAGCTGGGTGTGCGCCACCTCCTCGGATTCCACCCGCAGGGTGACGGTGACCCGGCCGTGCGCGTCCGGCTCGCCCGCCGTGGCCAGCGCGTCCCGGGCGGAGACCGGATCGACGGCGTACGGCAACCTGCGCACGCCCTCCGCGGAGAGCCGCACCACGACCTCCGCGCGCAGCAGCGACCGCGCGAACCGCTCGGCCTGCTCCTCCCAGAAGGCGGGCAGGTCGAAGTCCTCGGCGCGGGTGAACCGGTCCTCGCGGGGCTCGACGGCGGTGAACCGGTCGATGCGGTACGTGCGGTACGCCGGTGAGGTGCCCGCGTCGGCGACCCGCGCGCACAGGTACCAGACGCCCGCCTTCAGCACGAGCCCGTACGGCTCCAGCAGCCGCTCCACCTCGCGGTCCCCGCGCCGGTACCGGGCGGTGACCCGGCGGTCGTCCCACACCGCGTCCGCGACCGCGGGCAGCAGCTCGGGCGTCCTCAGCTGCCTGAACCAGCCCGGCGCGTCCAGGTGGAACCGCTGGGCCGCCGTGCGCGGCGCGTCCCGCAGGGACGGCAGCAGCGCCGCCGACACCTTCAGCCGGGCCGCCGACGCCGCGTCCTCCAGGCCCATCTCGCGCAGCGCCCCCGGCACCCCGGACAGGAACAGCGCCTCGGCCTCGCTGCGGTGCAGCCCGGTCAGGCGGGTGCGGTAGCCGCCGATCAGCCGGTAGCCGCCGGCCCGCCCGCGGTCGGCGTAGACCGGCACACCCGCCTCGGACAGCGCCTGGGCGTCGCGGGTGACGGTCCGCTCGGACACCTCCAGCTCCCGCGCCAGCTCGGCGGCGGTCATGGACGGCCGGGACTGGAGCAGCAGCACCATCTTGATCAGCCGGGCAGCGCGCATGCCGCCCATGATGCAGGAAGGCCCCCGCCGGACGGCGGGGGCCTTCACCGGAGACGAGCGGCCTTACAGGCCGTAGCGCTCGCGCGCCTCCTTCACGGCGGTCGCCTTCACCTCGCCGCGCCGGGCCAGCTGGGCCAGGGCGGCGACGACGATCGACTGCGCGTCGACACCGAAGTGGCGGCGGGCGGCCTCACGGGTGTCGGACAGGCCGAAGCCGTCCGCGCCCAGCGAGGACCAGTCCTGCTCCACCCACTGCGCGATCTGGTCCGGGACCTGGCGCATGTAGTCGGAGACCGCCAGCACCGGGCCCTCGGCGCCCTGCAGCGCCTGGCGCACGTACGGCACCCGCTCCTCGCCGCGCAGCAGTGCCGCGTCGGCCTCCAGCGCGTCCCGGCGCAGCTCGCTCCACGAGGTCGCGGACCACACGTCGGCGGCCACGCCCCACTCCTCGGCGAGCAGCTTCTGCGCCTGCAGGGCCCAGTGGATCGCGGTGCCCGAGCCCAGCAGCTGGATGCGCGGCGCGTTCGCGGCGACCTCCACGCCCGCCGACTCGGCCGTGTTGAAGCGGTACAGGCCCTTGACGATGCCCTCGTCGATGCCGAGGCCCTGCGGCTTGGCGGGCTGCGGCAGCGGCTCGTTGTAGACCGTCAGGTAGTAGAAGACGTTCGGGTCCTCGCCCGGGGCCGCCTCGCCGTACATCCGGCGCAGACCGTCCTTGACGATCGTGGCGACCTCGTACGCGAACGCCGGGTCGTAGGTGAGGGCGGCCGGGTTGGTGGCCGCGATCACCGGGGAGTGGCCGTCGGCGTGCTGGAGGCCCTCGCCGGTCAGGGTGGTGCGGCCGGCGGTGGCGCCGATGAGGAAGCCGCGGCCGAGCTGGTCGCCGAGCTGCCACATCTGGTCGGCGGTGCGCTGCCAGCCGAACATCGAGTAGAAGATGTAGAACGGGATCATCGGCTCGCCGTGCGTCGCGTACGACGTGGAGGCGGCGATGAAGTCGGCCATCGAGCCGGCCTCGGTGATCCCCTCGTTGAGGATCTGGCCGTTCGTGGCCTCCTTGTAGTACATCAGCTGGTCGCGGTCGACCGGCTCGTACGTCTGGCCCTTCGGCGAGTAGATGCCGAGCGACGGGAACAGCGACTCCATGCCGAAGGTGCGCGCCTCGTCGGGGACGATCGGCACCCAGCGCTTGCCGGTCTCCTTGTCGCGGACCAGGTCCTTGATCAGGCGGACGAAGGCCATGGTGGTGGCCACGTTCTGGGAGCCGGAGCCCTTGTCGAAGGCGGCGAAGGCCTTCTCGGCGGGGGCGGGCAGCGGCGCGACCGGGTGGACGCGGCGGGCCGGGGCCGGACCGCCGAGGGCGGCGCGGCGCTCCTGGAGGTAGCGGACCTCGGGGGAGTCGGCGCCCGGGTGGCCGTAGGGGACCACGCCGTCGACGAAGTCGCTGTCCTTGATCGGCAGGTCGAGCAGGTCGCGCATCGCCTTGAACTCGTCCACCGAGAGCTTCTTCATCTGGTGGTTGGCGTTCTTCGACGCGAAGCCCTCGCCGAGGGTGTGGCCCTTGACCGTCTGGGCCAGGATCACCGTCGGGGCGCCCTTGTGCGCGAGGGCGGCCCGGTAGGCGGCGTAGACCTTGCGCGGCTCGTGGCCACCGCGCGAGACGTGGAAGCACTCCAGGATCTTGTCGTCGCTCAGCAGCTTCGCCATCTCGACGAGCGCCGGGTCCTTGCCGAAGAAGTCCTGGCGGATGTAGGCGGCGTCGCGGGTCTGGTACGTCTGGATCTGCGCGTCCGGTACCTCGCGCAGCCGGCGGACGAGCGCGCCGGTGGTGTCGAGCTGGAACAGCTCGTCCCACGCCGAACCCCACAGCGTCTTGATGACGTTCCAGCCGGCGCCGCGGAACTGGGCCTCCAGCTCCTGCACGATCTTGAAGTTGGCGCGGACCGGGCCGTCCAGGCGCTGCAGGTTGCAGTTGATGACGAAGGTGAGGTTGTCCAGCTCCTCACGCGCGGCCAGCGCGAGCGCCGCCGTCGACTCCGGCTCGTCCATCTCGCCGTCGCCGAGGAACGCCCACACGTGCGAGGAGGAGACGTCCTTGATGCCGCGGTGGGTCAGGTAGCGGTTGAAGCGCGCCTGGTAGATCGCGGAGAGCGGGCCGAGACCCATGGAGACGGTGGGGAACTCCCACAGCCAGGGCAGCCGGCGCGGGTGCGGGTACGAGGGCAGGCCGTTGCCGCCGGACTCGCGGCGGAAGTTGTCGAGGTGGTCCTCGTTCAGCCGGCCGTCGAGGAAGGCGCGGGCGTAGATGCCGGGGGAGGCGTGGCCCTGGATGTACAGCTGGTCGCCGGAGCCGGCGGCGTCGCCGGAGTCCTTGCCCTTGAAGAAGTGGTTGAAGCCGGTCTCGTACAGCCACGCCGCGGAGGCGAAGGTGGCGATGTGGCCGCCGACGCCGTACTTGGAGCCGCGGGTCACCATGGCCGCCGCGTTCCAGCGGTTCCACGCGGTGATCCGGGCCTCCATCTCCTCGTCACCGTCGATGGCGGGCTCGGCGGCGGTGGGGATGGTGTTGACGTAGTCGGTCTCGAGGAGCTTCGGCAGCGCGATGCCGGTGCCCTCGGCACGCTCCAGCGTGCGCCGCATCAGGTACGCGGCACGGTGCGGGCCGGCCGCCTTGGCGACCGCGTCCAGCGAGGCCTGCCATTCGGCGGTCTCCTCGGGGTCGCGGTCGGGGAGCTGGTCGAGCGCGCTCGGCTGGATGGCGTTGGGGTCGGTCATGTCGCCGCCTTCCTCAGTCGAAGGGGGTTCCCTCATCGGTAAGGGTTCGGGGGTGCCCTTGGTCTTTGGCAGGACAGGGCTGGGACTTCGGTGGAAGTCCGTCGGCGACTGTAACCCCCTGATCGATGATCGATCAAAGGGTTGACGGGGAAAACCTCTCGACAACGAGAAAATAGGCACGCGGTGCCTTGGAAGATGGCACCGGGTGACGCATCTGTGCCTTGTTTTCGCAGGTGGAAACGCGTCTGAGCGCAGGTTTGCTCGGGTGTCACCCCGCCGCGGCGGACGGATCCGCACCGGCGGTCTCCGGCTCACGGCCGCCGGGATGCCGGTGCGACCAGTTCAGGAACACCCCGCAGGCCAGCAGCGACCAGCCCGTCAGCACCAGGAACGGCAGGGCGTGCTGGTGCCCGGCGAAGTACACCGCCGTGTGCTGGGCGTTCACCGAGGCGCCCGGCGGCAGCCAGCGGCCGATCGCGCCCAGCACCGACGGCAGCAGCGGCCAGGACACCGCGCCGCCCGAGGAGGGGTTGCCCACCAGCACCATCACCCCCCAGGTCGGCAGCATCGCCCAGCGGCCGATGAGGGTGTTGAACATGGTGAAGACCATGCCGCTGGTGAACATCGTCAGCGCCAGGATCAGCCACGACTCGGGGAACGGCAGATCCACCGACCCGAGCAGCCAGTCCACCGCCGCCGCGATCGCGAAGCCGCCCAGCAGCGCGTACGCCGCCGTGAAGGCGATCCGCTCCAGCGGGTTCAGCGCCCGCGCGTGCACGCTCAGCTGGATCGCCCCGACGAAGCCGATGATGACGGCGGCCAGCGAGATGTAGAAGATCGCGAGCCCGCGCGGATCGCCCGGCTGGAGCGGGTTGACGTCCCGGACGGTGACCGGCACCCGGGTCCGCTCGCCGGCCTGAAGCGCCGCCTCGGACAGCACGTCGGCCACCGACGCGCCGGACGCGCCCGAGACGTCGAGCGTGACCGCCCGGCCCGCGTCGCGCACCTCGACGACCCCGAAGACCTCCTGCTCGGCCACGGCCGCGCGGGCGGCGGCCGGACGGTCGTAGGGGCTCACCCGCACCGACGCGTTCAGCGCCTCCTCCAGCCCGGCGAGGAAGGCCCGGCCGCGCGCGTGGTCGTACGACCCCACCACCGCCGTCGGGATCGCGCGCGGCGTCGGATTCGCCATCGCATACGTGTACGACCAGGCGAACAGGCCCGCCGCCGCGCTCAGGATCAGCACCAGCACCGTCGCCGGCAGGAACGGCGACTCCTTGAAACGCTCCCACGGCGGCCGTGAATCGGACATGCCGGTCAGACTAGGACAGCTGCCGGGAGCCCGCCCGCGGACTCACGCGCGCGGCGCGCACCCCAGGACGTGCGCCTTCACGATCTCCGCGATCCGCGGGTCACGGCGCCGGAAGGCGGCGAGCAGCTCCTCGTGCTCCTCCGCGTACGACTGCTGGACGGTGCCCAGCCAGCGGATCGACAGCGCGGTGAACACCTCGATGCCGAGCCCTTCCCAGGTGTGCAGCAGCACCGAGTTGCCGGCCGCCCGCACCAGCTCCCGGTGGAAGCCCACCGTGTGCCGCACCTGCGCCGTGCCGTCCGAGGCCCGGTCCGCGTCGTACAGCGCGGTGACGTGCGGCTCCAGCGCCGAGCAGTCCTCCGCGAGCCGGTCGGCCGCGAGTTCCGCGGCGATGGCCTCCAGGCCGGCCCGGACCGGGTAGCTCTCCTCCAGGTCCGCAGCCGTCAGGTTCCGCACCCGCACGCCCTTGTTCGGCGCGGACTCGATCAGCCGCAGCGACTCCAGTTCGCGCAGGGCCTCGCGCACCGGCGTCTGGCTGACCTCCAGCTCGGTCGCGATCCGCCGCTCCACGATGCGCTCGCCCGGCTGCCAGCGCCCGCTGATGATCCCCTCCAGGATGTGCTCGCGGATCTGTTCGCGCAGCGAGTGGATGACGGGCGCGGTCATGAGGGCTCCTTAGGGCGCGTTGACGTTTAGACAATACGGCCCTGACGCTGCGCCGGAAGGGCGCGCGCGGGTGCTTTGGCGCAGGTGAGACGCGCGTAACAGCTCGGTTCCGCTGGTGTCGGGCGGGTGCGGCTCGTACGTGGCTGGCCGCGCGCTTTTTCGCGCCCCTGGACGCGCGAGTGCCCTTGTCCGGGAGATCCGGGCAAGGGCACTCAGAGGAGCCGAAGGGCTTACAGGCCCAGCTCGACCTCGAACTCGCCGGCCTCGAGGATGGCCTTGACCGCGGTCAGGTAACGCGCGGCGTCGGCGCCGTCCACCAGGCGGTGGTCGTAGGAGAGGGTCAGGTAGGTCATGTCGCGGACGCCGATGACCGTGCCCTCCTCCGTCTCGATGACGGCCGGACGCTTGACCGTGGCACCGATGCCGAGGATCGCGACCTGGCCCGGCGGCACGATGATCGTGTCGAACAGCGCGCCGCGCGAACCGGTGTTGGAGATGGTGAAGGTCGCGCCGGACAGCTCGTCCGGGGTGATCTTGTTGGCGCGGACCTTGCCCGCCAGCTCCGCCGTGGCCTTGGCGATGCCGGCGATGTTCAGGTCACCGGCGTTCTTGATGACCGGGGTCATCAGGCCCTTCTCGGAGTCCACCGCGATACCGATGTTCTCGGTGTCGAAGTAGGTGATGGTCCCCTCGGCCTCGTTGATCTTGGCGTTGATGACCGGGTGGGCCTTCAGCGCCTGCGCGGCGGCCTTGACGAAGAACGGCATCGGGGAGAGCTTGACGCCCTCGCGGGCCACGAAGGCGTCCTTCGCCCGGGCACGCAGCTTCATCAGGCGGGTGACGTCGACCTCGACGACCGACGACAGCTGCGCCTGCTCGTGCAGCGCCTTGACCATGTTGTCGCCGATGACTTTGCGGATGCGGGGCATCTTGACGGTCTGGCCGCGCAGCGGGGAGGCCTCCAGGACCGGCGCCTTGCGGGCGGGGGCGGCGGCCGGGGCGGCAGCGGCGGGAGCCGGAGCCGCGGCGGCGGCCTTCGCGGCCTCGGCGGCGGCGACGACGTCCTGCTTGCGGATGCGGCCGCCGACGCCGGTGCCCTTGACGGTGGACAGGTCGACGCCGTTCTCGGCGGCGAGCTTGCGCACCAGCGGGGTGACGTAGGCGCCCTCGTCGGTCGGCTGCGCGGCGGCGGGCGCCGGGGCGGCCGGGGCGACGGGCGCGGCCGGGGCGGCCGGAGCCGGGGCGGGCGCCGGGGCCGCGGGCTGGGCCGGGGCCGCGGGCTGGGCCGGGGCGGCAGCGGCGGGAGCCGGGGCGGGCGCCGGAGCCGGGGCGGGCGCCGGGGCCGCGGGCTGCGCCGGAGCCGCGGGGGCGGCCGGGGCCTCCGGGGCCTTCGGGGCCGCCGGGGCCTCGGCGGCGGGCGCCGGAGCCGGGGCCGGGGCGGCGGCCGGAGCGGCACCCGGGGCGCCGATGACGGCCAGCTTGGCGCCGACCTCCGCGGTCTCGTCCTCACCGACCACGATCTCCAGCAGCACACCGGAGGCCGGGGCCGGGATCTCGGTGTCGACCTTGTCGGTGGAGACCTCGAGCAGCGGCTCGTCGGCCTCGACGGTGTCGCCGACCGACTTCAGCCAGCGGGTGACGGTGCCCTCGGTGACGGACTCGCCGAGCGCGGGCAGCACCACGTCGGTGCCCTCGGCGGAGCCGCCGCCGGAGGCGGCCTCGGCGGTCGGGGCCGGGGCGGGGGCGGACTGCTCGGTGGACGGCTGAGCGGCCGGGGCCGGCTCGGGGGCCGGCGGGGCGACCTGCTCGGCGGCGGGGGCCTGCTCGGCGGCCGGAGCCGGAGCCTCGGCGGGGGCGCCGGTGCCGTCGTCGATGATCGCCAGCTCGGCGCCCACCTCGACGGTCTCGTCCTCGGCGACCTTGATGGAGGCCAGGACACCGGAGGCCGGGGCCGGGATCTCGGTGTCGACCTTGTCGGTGGAGACCTCGAGCAGCGGCTCGTCGGCCTCGACGCGCTCACCCTCGGCCTTCAGCCAGCGGGTGACAGTGCCCTCGGTGACGCTCTCGCCGAGCGCCGGAAGGGTTACGGAAACCGCCATGGTTTCGGTTGCTCCTAACGAATTGCGGAAGTCTGTGTCGTCGCGCCCAGTGACCGAGGGGGTCAGTCGTGGGAGTGCAGCGGCTTGCCGGCCAGGGCCAGGTGAGCCTCGCCGAGGGCCTCGTTCTGCGTCGGGTGGGCGTGGATGAGCTGAGCCACCTCGGCCGGCAGCGCCTCCCAGTTGTAGATCAGCTGGGCCTCGCCGACCTGCTCGCCCATCCGGTCGCCGACCATGTGGACGCCGACCACGGCACCGTCCTTGACCTGGACGAGCTTGATCTCGCCCGCGGTCTTCAGGATCTTGCTCTTGCCGTTGCCCGCCAGGTTGTACTTCAGAGCGACGACCTTGTCCGCGCCGTAGATCTCCTTCGCCTTGGCCTCGGTGAGACCGACGGAGGCGACCTCCGGGTGGCAGTACGTCACCCGCGGGACACCGTCGTAGTCGATCGGGACGACCTTCAGACCGGCCAGCCGCTCCGCCACCAGGATGCCCTCGGCGAAGCCGACGTGCGCGAGCTGGAGGGTCGGGACCAGGTCGCCGACCGCGGAGATGGTCGGGACGTTGGTCCGCATGTACTCGTCGACGAGGACGTAACCGCGGTCCATGGCGACCCCGGCCTCCTCGTAGCCCAGGCCCTGCGAGACCGGGCCGCGGCCGACGGCCACCAGCAGCACCTCGGCCTCGAACTCCTTGCCGTCGGCCAGGGTGACCTTCACACCGTCCTGGGTGTACTCGGCCTTCTCGAAGAAGGTGCCCAGGTTGAACTTGATGCCACGCTTGCGGAAGGCGCGCTCCAGCAGCTTGGAGCTGTTCTCGTCCTCGACCGGGACGAGGTGCTTCATGCCCTCGATGATCGTGACGTCCGAGCCGAAGGACTTCCACGCGGAGGCGAACTCGACGCCGATGACGCCGCCGCCCAGGATGATCGCGGACTTCGGCACGCGGTCCAGGACGAGGGCGTGGTCGGAGGAGATGATCCGGTCGCCGTCGATCTCCAGGCCCGGCAGCGACTTCGGCACGGAGCCGGTCGCGAGCAGCACGTGGCGGCCCTGGATGCGCTGACCGTTGACGTCCACGGAGGTGGGGGAGGACAGCCGGCCCTCGCCCTCGATGTACGTCACCTTGCGCGAGGCGACCAGACCCTGCAGGCCCTTGTACAGGCCCGAGATGACCTCGTCCTTGTACTTGTGCACGCCCGCGATGTCGATGCCCTCGAAGGAGGCCTTGACACCGAACTGCTCGCTCTCGCGGGCCTGGTCGGCGATCTCGCCCGCGTGCAGCAGGGCCTTGGTGGGAATGCAACCCCGGTGCAGGCAGGTGCCGCCGACCTTGTCCTTCTCGATCAGGGCGACGTCCAGGCCCAGCTGCGCCCCGCGCAGGGCCGCGGCGTAACCACCGCTACCACCGCCGAGGATCACTAGGTCGAAAACGGTGCTGGCGTCGTTCGCCACGTCACGTCCTCCATGCATGTGCGCCACGCCGGTCAGCGGTGACCGGTCGGCGGCTGGTGTCCGGCCGCTCGTTCTTCGGCCCTTAGGTGGGGGCCCTGTCCTGCCGTGCCCCATCTTCGCACTAGTCCGCCCTTGACGAGACGCGGGGCCGGGGTGTGAGACGTAGCACGTTCACGTCTGGACGGGAGTGAGGGGACTGACCCCAGGGGCGCGGGGCCGTGTCGATGTCCGGCTCCGCCGCGTGGGCGCGACCAGCCCCGCGCCCCTGAGGCCGCCCTGCAACGGACGCACCCCACTCAGTGGGCGAACGTCACCCGAGATCACCCGCGGCCGTCAGCTCCGCGAGCCGCACC
This sequence comes from Streptomyces sp. JB150, assembly GCF_011193355.1. Taxonomy (GTDB): domain Bacteria; phylum Actinomycetota; class Actinomycetes; order Streptomycetales; family Streptomycetaceae; genus Streptomyces. The sequence continues at coordinate 1,966,514 of NZ_CP049780.1, read as the reverse complement.
AGCGTCCGCACACCGGACCCGGTGCCGCCCTTCGGGGTGTACCCGAAGGGCCCGCCCTCGTTGAACGCCGGCCCGGCGATGTCCAGGTGCGCCCAGGTGATCCCCTCGCCGACGAACTCGCGCAGGAACAGACCGGCGACCAGCCCGCCGCCCATCCGCTCACCCATGTTGGCGATGTCCGCGACGGGCGAGTCCATGCCCTTGCGCAGGTGCTCCGGCAGCGGCATCGGCCACGACTCCTCGCCGACCTCCTGAGCGGCCTCCACGATCGCCGCGCGGAACGCGTCGTCGTTGGCCATCACACCGAAGGTGCGGTTGCCCAGCGCCAGCACCATCGCGCCGGTCAGCGTCGCCACGTCCACGATCGCGTCCGGCTTCTCCTCGGACGCGGCCCACAGCGCGTCGCCCAGCACCAGCCGGCCCTCGGCGTCGGTGTTGAGCACCTCCACCGTCTTGCCGCTGTACATGCGCAGCACGTCACCGGGGCGCACCGCGGAGCCCGACGGCATGTTCTCGGCGAGCGCCAGCCAGCCGGTGACGTTCACCTCCAGGCCGAGGCGCGCGGCGGCGACGACCGCGGCGAAGACCGCCGCCGCGCCGCTCATGTCGCACTTCATCGTCTCGTTGTGGCCGGCCGGCTTCAGCGAGATGCCGCCCGAGTCGTAGGTGATGCCCTTGCCGACGAAGGCGAGGTGCTTCTTCGCCTTGGAGTGCTTGTACGTCAGCTTCACCAGGCGCGGCGCGGACGCGGAGCCGCCGCCGACGCCGAGGATGCCGCCGTAGCCGCCCTTGGCGAGCGCCTTCTCGTCGAGCACCTGCACCTTGATGCCGTGCTCCTTGGCCGCGGCCTGGGCGACGGCGGCGAACGCCTCGGGGTCGAGATCGTTGGGCGGGGTGTTGACCAGGTCGCGGGCGCGGTTCAGCTCCTCAGCGACGGCGGTGGCGCGCTCCAGGGCGGCCTTGTACGCCTTGTCGCGGGGCTTGCCGCCGAGGATCACGGCCTCGGCGAGCGGTGCCTTGCCGTCCTTGTCCTTGGCGGCGCCGCCGGCCTGGCGGCCGCTGTCCTTGTAGGCGTCGAAGGTGTACGCGCCGAGCAGCACCCCCTCGGCGACGGCGCCGAGCGCGGCGGCGTCGGCGACCGGCAGGGCGAAGGCGGCCTTCTTCGTGCCGGTCAGGGCGCGGGCGGCCACACCGGCGGCGCGGCGCAGCGCCTCGGCGTCGTACTCGCCGTCCTCGTCCGGCTGCGTGCCCAGGCCGACCGCCACCACGAGCGGCGCCTTGAAGCCGTCGGGTGCGGGCAGCTTGGTCACCTCGCCCTCGGCACCCGAGGCGCCCAGGGTCTCCAGGAGGCCGGCGAGCCGGCCGTCGTAGGCCTGGTCCACGGCCTCGGCGCCCGGCGCGACGGCGAGCCCCTTTCCGCCCCTCGGGCTCTTGGCGACACCGATCACGAGGGCGTCGGCGCGCAGGCCGGCCGCCGCGGCGGTGCTGAGAGTGAGAGCAGTCACGGTGGTGATTTCTCGCTTCCGATGTGAAGTTGCCTTGGCCGAACAGGGTGGGTCGGCCGGGCCCGACAGCCGACCTTAGATCCGGCCCTGTGTGGTGGTCTCAACCGGGTCCGCGTCACTGCGGCGCGCACCTGGGACGAGAGACTACGCGCGCGGGTTCGTTCGCTCACGCCTGCGGGCGTTCACCTGTGAGTGGCGTCGTGGCCATTTCCCGATCCTCGCACTCCATGAACTGGGTCACACTCGTCGGGTTCCGGTGAGCCCCGTGCTCGCCGCTGCGCATGATTTCCACATGATCCTCCGTGGCCGGTTCACCGGAGAGCCGCACCTTCCGCGCGGCACCGAGGGCGTGGAGGATCTTCTGGGGGGAGGAACCACCATGGCGCCACGCGCGCGCACAAGGAGAGAAACGGTCGCCGTGACGGCGGCCGCCGCACTGATGACGCTCGGGCTGGGGGCACCCGGCGCGTCGGCGGCCGGCGAGCCGCGGATCGACCTGAGGGTGCTGGTGGTGGACAACGGGGACAGCCCCGTCAAGGCCATCACCGCGCAGCTGCGGGCCACCGGCATCCCGTACACCACGATCGACCTGACCGACCCCGGCCGGCCCACCGTCACCCCCGCGTTCCTCAGCGACACGGTGAACGGCACACCCCGCGCCAAGTACCAGGGCGTCGTCCTGCCGAACGAGGCCCCGTTCGGCGCGGGCTCCGCCGAGCAGACCGCGCTGGAGAGCTACGAGCGGACGTACGGCATCCCGCAGGTCGACGCCTACACCTGGGCCCACCCCGGAGTCGGCCTCGACTACACCAGCGAGGGCGGCTGGGCGGGCACCCTCGACGGGCGCGAGGCGACCGTCACCGCGGCCGGCAGGGCACGCTGGTTCGGCTACCTCGACGGCGCCCTCGCCTTCGAGGACAACGACCCGGCCGTCCAGGAGAGCTACGGCTACGTGGCCCGGCCACGGCAGGGCTTCACCAGCTACGTCGACATCCCCGTGCCCGGCGCCACCGGCCGCGGCAGCCTCGTCGGCGAGTACGCCCACGACGGGCGCCGCGAACTGGTGGTGACGTTCGCCTACAACGCGCACCAGCGGCAGTTCCGGGTGCTGGCCCGCGGCGTCGTCGAATGGCTGACCCAGGGCGTCCACCTGGGCCGGGACCGCAACCACTTCGCCGTCCACGTCGACGACGTCTTCGCCTCCGACGCCCGCTGGGACACCGAGCGCAACTGCACCCCGGGCGACATCGACTGCGCGGGCGGCGGCGAGGACACCACCACGCCGATCCGCATGACCGCCGCCGACGCGGCCTACGCCGCCCAGTGGCAGCGCGAGCGCGGCTTCACCCTCGACATGGTCTACAACGCCGGCTCCGGCGAGCAGTGGAAGACCGAGCACGGCGGCACCGACCCGCTCACCGACCGGCTGCTCGCCGACAGGGCGCAGTACCGCTGGATCAACCACACCTACACCCACCCCTTCCTGGGCTGTGTGCAGGACACCTCGACCGTGCCGTGGAGCTGCGCGAAGAACGCCGACGGCAGCACCCGGTACATGAGCCGCGCCGAGATCGCCGCGCAGATCCGCGACAACCAGCAGTGGGCCCTGGCCAAGGGCCTCCCGGTCGACCGGACCGAGCTGGTCACCGGCGAGCACTCCGGCCTGAAGACCCTGCCGCAGCAGCCCGAGGACAACCCGAACCTGGCCGGCGCCCTCGCCGACACCGGCGTGAGGTGGATCGCCTCGGACAACTCCCGCGAGCCGGAACAGCGCCCGGTGGGCGCCGCGCAGACCGTCCCGCGCCACCCGATGAACGTCTACTACAACGTCGGCACCGAGGCCGAGATGACCGACGAGTACAACTGGGTCTACACCTCGAAGGCGGACGGCGGCAGCGGCGTCTGCGAGAACAACCCCACCTCCACCTGCCTCGACGAGCCGCTGGACGTCACCACCGGCTACGACACCCACATCGTCCCGCAGGAGGCCCGCATCGCCCTGGGCCACGCCCTCGGCAACGACCCGCGCCCGCACTACGTGCACCAGTCCAACCTGGCCGAGGAACGCATCCTCTACCCCGTCCTGGACAGAGTCCTCGCCGACTACCGGGCCCTGTTCGCCGACAACACCCCGCTGGAGAACCCGCGGCACAGCGCGATCGGCACCGAACTGACGCGCCGCGCCGCCTGGCGGACGGCCATCGCGAACAACCAGGTCACCGCCTACCGCATCGGCGACACCGTGACCGTCAGGGCACCGTCCGGCACCCGGATCCCGGTGACCGTCCCCGAGGGCACGAGGAAGCAACTCCTCCTCGGCACCACACCGTTCGGCACCCCGTACGCGGGCGCCCGCTCGGCATGGACGGTACCCGAGGCCCTGCAATCCGCGGTCACGCTGAAACTGCCGTAAGAGGAATCTCCGAAGGGGCGCGGGGAACTGCACGACCGGCGCGACGGCCCGCGGCCGGACGACGAGCAGCAGTTCCCCGCACGGAATTCCGCACGCACAACAGGGGGGAAGCCGCGCAGCGATGCGTACCGGACGTCACGTCACCATGCTCACCGAAGGCACCTACCCGCATGTCCACGGCGGCGTCAGCACCTGGTGCGACCAGCTCGTCAAGGGCATGCCCGAGGTCGACTTCCACATCGTCTCGCTCACCGGCAGCGGCCGGGAGCCCGTGACGTGGGAACTGCCGCCCAACGTCCGCCGGCACACCACCGTGCCCACCTGGGGCCCGCGCCCCGGCAGCCGCCGCCCGCCGCACGGCAGGGCCCGCCGCCGCTTCGTCGACGCCTACGAACAGTTCCTGCTGTCCTTCCTCGACCCGGAGTCGCCCTGCGACTTCGGCGAGGCCCTCACCGAGCTGGCCCGCCTCGCCCGCGCCGGCCGCCTGTCCGCCGCGCTGCGCACCGAGACCGCGCTGCGCTCGCTGATGTGGATATGGACGATGCCGCACCTGCCGACCGCGGCCGCCCGCCCCACCGTGCACGACGCGCTCACCGCCACCGACCTGCTGGAACACGCGCTGCGCCCGCTGGGGACGCGGATCCAGGAGAACTCGGTGGCGCACGCCGTGAGCAGTGGCCTCGCCACCCTCCCCGCGCTCGCCGCCCGCCACCTCGACGGTGTGCCGTTCCTCCTCACCGAGCACGGCATCTACCTGCGCGAGCGCTATCTCGGCTACCGCCAGGAGCCCCAGCGCTGGCCCGTGAAGGCCTTCATGCTCGGCTTCTGGCGCGCGCTCACCTCGCACGGCTACCGCTCCGCCGACCTGATCACCCCGTGCAACCGGTACAACCGCCGCTGGGAGGAGCGCGGCGGCGCCGACGCCGGCAAGATCCGCACCGTCTACAACGGCGTCGACCCGGCCGCCTTCCCGCACGCCGGACCCGAACCCGGCGTCCCCACCCTCACCTGGTGCGGCCGCGTCGACCCGATCAAGGACCTGGAGACCCTGATCCGCGCCTACGCCCTGGTCCGCGCCGAGATCCCGCGGACCAGGCTGCGCCTGTTCGGCCCGGTCCCGCCCGGCTGCGAGGACTACCGGACCGGGCTGGAGAAGCTCGCCGCCGAACTCGGCGTCAGCGACGGCCTCACCTTCGAAGGCCGCGTCAGCGAGGTCTGGCGCGCCTACGCCGCCGGCCACGTCGTCATGCTGTCCTCCATCTCGGAGGGCTTCCCGTTCTCCCTCATCGAGGCCATGTCCTGCGGCCGCACCACCGTCTCCACGGACGTCGGCGGCGTCCGCGAGGCGGTCGGCGACACCGGTCTGGTGGTGCCGCCGCGCGAACCGGAGAAGATGGCCGCCGCCGCGCTCACCCTGCTCCACGACCACGAACGCCGCCGCCGCCTCGGCGAACTGGGCCGCCAGCGGGTCATCGACCGCTTCACCCTGCGCCGCTCCGTGGACAACTTCCGCACCGTCTACCGGGAACTGGCGGGCGTCCCCGAGGTGTACGAGCCGACGGTCGAGACGGTCGCCGACTGGACCCTGGAGCTGCGCGACCCCTGGTACGCCACCGTCGCGACGGACGGGACCGGCTGGTGAGCGGCAGCGTCTGGCTGCCCCCGGGCGCCCGCCCCGACAGCCTGCCCGCGATCCCCCGGCAGCGCGCCACCCCCAGCTGGGCGGAGCCCGACCCGCTCGACGAACTCGCCGGCCGCCTGGAGGACTTCATAGCGGCGGCCGTCCACCCCGACGAGATCGCCGCGCTGCTGGAGTCCGACGGCCTGTCCGACGACCGGATACGCGAGCGGTACGGCGTGAAGGACTCCTTCGCGCTCGCCGAGGAGCTGTACGCGCGCGTGGAGCGCCGCCACCCCGAACCCGACGGCCCCGCCCACGACCCCTGGCGGGCCGGTCTGGCGGGCTGCCTGCTGCGCGGCGTGGTCTTCGCCCTGCCCGGCCTCGCCTACGTCCTCGGCGGGCCCTTCCTCGCCGGGCCGGACGGCGACCTCGGGCTCCCGGCCGGCACGGTGCCGCTGCTCGCGGGCGCCCTCACCGGCTGGACGTGGAACCAGGGCCTCGCCCACCGCGCCTACTCCTGGCTCGGCCTCGGCGACCGCTCGGCCGCCCGCCGCTGCCTCCTGGTGGGCGCCCTCCTCGGCGCGCTGCTCGGCGCGCTGACCGCGCTCGCCGTCGCGGGCACCGCGCACCCGGCCGCCGTCGCGTTCGCCGCGGGCCAGTCCTGCTACCTGGGCGCGGCCACCGCCCTGCTGGTCATGGGCCGCGAACGGGCGCTGCTCCTCGCGCTGCTGCCGATGGCGGCCGGAGCGGTGGCTGCCCTGGTCACCGAGGTCCCCGAGCCCGCCCGGATCACCCTGCTCCTCGGCTCGCTCGGCGTGGTCGCGGCGCTCGCCCTGCTGGAGGTGGCGCCCGCGCTGCGCGACCTCGGCGAGGGCAGCTGGACGGCCGGCCTGACGGCGCTGCTGCCCTTCGGGCCGCCGGGCCCGCTCGAACACCGCGCCGGCGGCCCCCGATTCACCGCGTCGCTGCCGTACGCCCTGTTCGGCCTCGGCAGCGGGGCCCTCGTGCTGTACGCGGCGCTCGGCGACGTACTGGCCGGCGAGGAGCCCAGCGCGGTCGCCGCGCCCGCCGCGGTGGCGCTCACCCTCAGCATGGGCCCCGCCGAGTGGCTGCTGTACCGCTTCCGCAGCGGCAGCCTCGCCGGACTGCGCTCCACCGGCACCCCGCGTGCCTTCCGGCGGGCGACCGCGCTGGTCGTCGCCCGCTGCCTGGCCGGCTATCTCGCCGCCCTGTCCGCCCTGGCCCTCACCGCCGCGGCCCTGTGGCCGCACCCTGCGGGCTCGCCCGGGTCCGCGGCCTTCCTCGGCGTCCGTCTGGCCGGGCTCCTGCTGCTCGGGGTGGTGCTGTGGACCGGGCTGCTGCTCCAGTCGTTCGGCGCGATCCACGGCGCGGCGGCGGTGTGCTGCGCGGCCGCCCTCGCCCAGACCCTCGCGCTGGTCACCCACACCGGCGCGCCGCACTGGGTCGCCGTGACCGTCCACGGCGTGGCCGCCGCCGTCCAGGCGGCGCTGGTCTGCGCCCTGCTGGGGAGGGCGACCGCGCACCGATGAGCACCCTGCTGGTCCCGTACTACGAGCATCCCTCCGTCCGGCCCGCCGAGTGGGACGCGATCGTCGCCGCCGCGCCCCGCCTGTACGGCGTGGTCCTCAACCCGGCCAGCGGCCCCGGCGAGGCGCCCGACCCGGCGTTCGCCGAGGTCGCCGCCCGGCTGCGGGCGGCCGGCACCCGGGTGCTCGGCTACGCCGACACCGACTACGGGCGCCGACCGCACGCCGACGTGGCCCGCGACCTCGGCCGCCACCGCGCCTGGTACGGCACGGACGGCGCCTTCCTCGACCAAGTGGCCGCAGGAGTTGAGGAGTTCCCCCACTACCGCCGCCTGGCGAGCGCCGCCTGGGCGGCCGGGTACACCACGATCACCCTCAACCACGGCACCGAACCCCACCCCTGCTACGCCCACGTCGCCGACCTCCTCGTCACCTTCGAGGGCGACTGGGCGGCGTACCGCGCGGGGCCCCGGCGGCCCTGGCCCGGCACCGGCGCCCGCGTCTGCCACCTCGTCCACGGCGTCCCGGCGGGCGTCGACCTGGCCGCGAGGGCCCGCGAGCGGGGCGCGAGCGTGCACTGCGCGGTGCCCGGCGCGGGGGATCATCTCTGGGGAACACTGCCGCACACCCTGGAGCCCCACCGGTGAGACGACCCATCCTGCTGCTCGCCCTGCTGCTGCTCGTCACGGGGTGCGTCTCCGTGCCCGACGACAAACCGGCCCGGCCGTCCGGGGAGCGCTGGCAGCCGCGCCCCGGCACCCCCTGGCAGTGGCAGCTCAGCGGCCGCCTCGACCCGACGGTCGACGTGCCGGTGTACGACATCGACGGCTTCGACCACGACGCGGACGCCGTCGAGGACCTGCACCGCCGGGGCCGCAAGGTGATCTGCTACCTGTCCACCGGCGCCTGGGAGGAGTTCCGCCCGGACGCCGACAAGTTCCCGAAGGCGGTGCTCGGCAAGGGCAACGGCTGGCCGGGCGAGCGCTGGCTCGACATCCGCCGCACCGACGTCCTGGAGCCGCTGATGGCGGCCCGGCTCGACATGTGCCGCGACAAGGGCTTCGACGCGGTCGAGCCGGACAACATGGACGGCTACCGCAACCGCACCGGCTTCCCGCTCACCGCCGCCGACCAGCTGCGCTACAACCGGCTCGTCGCCCGCCTCGCCCACGAGCGGGGCCTCGCGGTCGGCCTGAAGAACGACCTCGACCAGATCCCGGAGCTGGTCGGCGACTTCGACTTCGCGGTGAACGAGCAGTGCGCCCAGTACCGCGAGTGCGACGCCCTCACCCCGTTCATCGAGGCCGACAAGGCCGTCTTCCACGTGGAGTACGAGGTGTCCACGCGCAGCTTCTGCCCCGAGGCGCGGCGGCTGCGGCTCAGCTCCATGCTGAAGCGGTACGAGCTGGGGGTGTGGCGCCGGGCCTGCTGACCCCCGGGGTCAGCCGAGGGCGAGGACGACCAGCGCCGTCGTCGCCGCCGTCTCGGCGAGCCCGCCGAACACATCGCCGGTCACCCCGCCGAACCGGCGCGTGCAGTGCCGCAGCAGCAGCTCCGCCGCGGCGACGGCCAGCGCCACCGCCAGCACCGCGCGGCCGGCGTCGTACGCCCCGAGCAGCGCGCCGCCGCCCGCCGCCGCCCCGAGCACCAGCAGCGCGACGAGCGCGGCCCCCGCCCGCGGCACAACCCCGGCGACCGCCGCGCCCAGCCCTTCCGGGCGCGCGGCCGGCACCCCGGTGCGGGCGGCCAGGGTCAGCGCGAGCCGGGCGGCGGCCGCCGACACGACCGCGGCGAGCGCGCCGCGCGCCCACGAGCCGCCGTAGGCCTCGGCGAGCGCGGCCACCTGGGCGAGCAGCACGAAGAGGAGGGTGATCACGCCGAACGGCCCGATGTCCGACTGCTTCATGATCCGCAGCGCGTCCTCGGCGGGCTTGCCGCTGCCCAGCCCGTCCGCGGTGTCGGCCAGCCCGTCCAGGTGCAGCCCCCGGGTGAGCACGGCCGGTACGGCGGCGGAGGCCACGGCGGCGAGCAGGGGACCGGCGCCCAGCAGCGCGAGCGCCACCCCGGCCGCCGCGGCGAGGGCGCCGACGGCCAGCCCGGCGACCGGCGCGCACAGCATCCCGCCCCGGGCGGCCGCCCGGTCCCAGCGGGTCACCCGCACCGGCAGGACGGTGAGCGTGCCGAAGGCGAAACGAAGGCCGTGCAGGGACGGAACCGGCGAGATCGAGGACACGCCGGAAGGCTACGCGACGGCCCGCACGGCCTTCCGGTGCCGGGGCGTCCCCGGACGGCGCCCGAGGGCGAACCGGGCCAGACTGGGACGCATGGGGCAGTGGCTGCAACGGAACATCATCGAGCCCGGCAAGCTCCCCCTCCTGCTCGCCCTCGCCGCGTTCGTGCTGACCTTCCTGATCACCCGGCTGATCACCCGCCTGATCCGGGCGGGCAAGGGGCCCTTCGGCAACGTCCAGGGGGCGGGCGGCCTGCACATCCACCATGTCGTCCCCGGCGTCGTGCTCACGGTCGTCGGCGGCTTCGGCGCGGTGGCCAGCGGACGGGAGGGGCTCGGGCCGGCCCTGTGGGCGGTGATCTTCGGGATCGGCGCGGGGCTCGTCCTCGACGAGTTCGCGCTGATCCTCCACCTCGACGACGTGTACTGGAGCGAGGCGGGCCGCAAGAGCGTCGAGGTCGTGGTGGTGACCGTGGCCCTCGTCGGCCTGGTCCTGTCCGGCTTCTCCCCGTTCGGGGTCGACGGCGTCGACGAGGAGGAACGCCAGGGCCGCGGCACCGTCATCTCCACCGTCGCCGGGAACTTCGTCTTCGCCCTGATCGCCCTCTACAAGGGCAAGCTGCGCATGGCGCTGTTCGGCACGATCGTGCCGCTGCTCGCCCTGATCGGCGCGGTCCGCCTGGCGCGCCCCGGCTCCCCGTGGGCCCGCCGCTTCTACGCCCGCCGCCCGCGCGCCCGCGCCCGCTCCGCGCTGCGCGCCTACCGTCACGACCGCCGCTGGACGGGCCCCGCCCGCAAGGTGCAGGACTGGATCGGCGGCGCCCCCGACGAGCCCGTCCGCGCCCTCGACCACCGCTGACGCCCCGTCTCCAGCGCGCACAGCGCCGACACCGCCGCGATCGCCGCCAGATGCTCCTTGCCGGCCAGGTTCTCCTTCACGATCACCTCCGCCACCATCGCCGCGGTCACCGCGCCCGCCGTCGCGTACGCGCGGTACCGGCAGCCCACGTACACCGCGAGCCCCACCACCGCCGCCGACGGCCCGGTGTCCACGACCCACGCGTCCGACGGGGGCAGCCCCACCGGGGTGCGCGGGCCGAGCGCGATGCCGAGCCGGGCGTACAGCGTGCCGGCGAGCGTCGCGGCGTAGGCCAGCGCGAGCGTGCGGCGGCGGCCGAGACAGACCTCCGCGACACCGAAGACGACCAGGATCTGCGCCAGCGCGCCCCACACCGGCAGGTCGAGGGCCGGGACGAAGAGGGACAGGGGCGTGCGCAGCAGCGCGAGCCACAGCGGATCCGCGGCGCGCACGGTGCCGGTGGCCTGCACGAAGCCGTAGCCCCACGAGGTGCCGTGCACGGCGTGCAGGACGGCGGTCAGGCAGACCGCACCGGCGGTCAGCGGGACGGCCGCGAACCGTCGCCGCGGCAGCGGTTCGCGCAGGGCCGCGCAGAGCGGTCCCCATTCGGCGCGGGCGAGGCGGACGAGCGTGTTCATCGCCCGGGAAGACCGCGCCGCCGGGGGAGACGTTGCGCGAAACCGACGTGACCCGGCTCGCTCACACCGCGACGGCCCGGCGTGCTGCCTCGCGGCGGCCTCGGCCTCCTGCTGTCCGGCCTTCACTCCGCGGCGGACTCGGCGTTCTGCCTGGCGGCGGCCCTGGCCGCCGGCTGCCCGGCCTTCACTCCGCGATGGCCTCGGTGTCCTCCTTCGCGGCGGCCTCGGCCGCCGGCTGCCCGGTCTTCTCCGGGCCCGTCTCGGCGGCCCCGGCCTCCTGCTGACCGGCTTTCTCGGCGGGCTTCTCGGGCAGCTCGGCCGCCAGTGCCGCCGCGGCCTGCACCAGCGGCAGTGCGAGCACACCGCCCGCGCCCTCGCCGACCGTCACCCCGTGGCTCAGCAGCGGCTCCAGCGCCATCCGGTCCAGCGCCTTCGCCTGCCCCGGCTCCCCGCTGTCGTGCGCGGCCAGCCACCAGTCCGGCGCCCGGAACGCGACCCGCTGACCCACCAGGGCACACGCGGCGGCCACCACGCCGTCCAGGATCACCGGCATCTTCCGTACGGCGCTCTGCAGCAGGAACCCGGTCATCGCGGCCAGATCCGCGCCGCCGACCGTCGCCAGCAGCTCGAGCTGGTCCCCGAGCACCGGCCGGGCCCGGCGCAGCGCGTCCCGGATCGCGGCGCACTTGCGCATCCACGCCAGGTCGTCGATGGCGAGGCCGCCGCGCCCGGTGACCACCGAGGCGTCGGTGCCGCACAGCGCGGCCACGAGCACCGCCGCGGCCGTGGTGCCGCCGACGCTGACGTCGCCGAGGACCACCAGGTCCGTCCCCGAGTCGGCCTCCTCGTCGGCCACCGCCACCCCGGCGCGGAACGAGGCCTCCGCCTCCTCGGCGGTGAGCGCGTCCTCGATGTCGATCCGCCCGCTGCCGCGCCGCACCCGGTGCCGCACCACGTCCTCGGGGAACAGCCCCGGGTCGCAGTCCAGCGCCATGTCCACCACCCGCACCGGCACTCCGAGCCGCCGGGCCAGTACCGCCACCGGGCGGGCGCCCTCCAGCACCTCGCGGACCAGCTCGTGCGCGCTGCCCGCGGGCCGCGCCGAGACGCCCAGCGCGGCGACCCCGTGGTCACCGGCGAACAGCACCACCCGCGGCCGTTCCACCGGCCGTACCACCGCGGTTCCCTGCGCCGCGGCCAGCCACTCACCCAGGTCGTCGAGGCGGCCCAACGATCCGGGCGGCACGATCCGGCGCTCCCGGCGCGCCTCGGCGTCCCGGCGCAGCCCACCGTCGGGGCGCTCGATCAGATCGGTGAAGTCGTCGAGATTCAGCGAGCTCATTCGCCGAACAGTACCGGCACCGGCCGAACGGGGCGGGGCCGCCGGGGCACCACGCGGTCACCACGTCGTTGCGCCCAAGATCGCCATCCCATACGTTCCCTTTGCCTGTGTACGCGCATGTATCCGGGTATGCATGCGTGCGTACGTGTATGTACCTGTGATGCTCGCGTCCATGTACCTGGATGCCCGCGTCCGTTCCGGGAGCCGCCGATGCCGTCCACGCCCTCCGCCCCGCACGTGGGCGCCCGCCGCCGGGCCGCCTGCCTCGCCGAACTCGCCCATGGCACCGAACGCTTCCACGGACCGCGCCGCGAGGACTGCCCCTGGTGCGGCTCCCGTGACCTGCGGACCCGGTTCACCGCCTCCGACCCCCTCCAGGGCAGACCCGGCACCTTCACCGTCGACCGGTGCGAGACGTGCGCGCACGTCTTCCAGAACCCCCGCCTCACCCCTGAGGGCATGGCGTTCCACTTCCGCTACGCGCAGCCCGGCCCCGCCCGCGTCCGCCGCACCCGGCGCCGGCTGCGGGCCACCGCCCGCGTGATGCTGCCGTACGGCGAACCGGAGGGCTGGCTCGACGTCGGCACCGGCAACGCCGACTTCCCGGCGGCGGCCCGCGCGTTCTTCCCGTACACGGCGTTCGACGGGCTCGACCCCAGCCCGCGCGTCCTGAAGGCCGCCGAGGCGGAACGCCTGGACGAGGCCTACGTCGGCCGGCTGACCACCCCTGCCGTGACCGGCCGGCTGCGCGCCCGCTACGACGTCGTCAGCCTCCTGCACCAGCTGCACCGCAGCCCCGACCCGCGCGCCGACCTGCACGCGGCCCTCGGGCTGCTGCGCCCCGGCGGCCGGATCCTGATCGAGCTGCCCGACCCGACCAGCCTCTTCGCCCCCTTCCTCGGGCGCTGGTGGCTGCCCCACACCCAGCCCCGCCACCTGCACCTCATCCCCCCGGCCAACCTCCGCGCCGAACTGGAGCGGCACGGCTGCCGGATCCTGCGCACCGACCGCCTGCACGCCCCCTACGACCTGTCCGTGGCGACGACCCTGCTCCTCGCCCATCTGCTGCCGTGCCCCGACGCCCCGTGGCGCCCCCTCCCGCCGACCGAGGCCCAGCGCGCGCTGCGCGCCGCCCTGTCCGCGGCGACGGCCCCGCTGACCGTGGCGGCCGCCGCGGCGGACCACGCGCTGGCCCCGCTGCTCCGCCACACGGGTTTCTCCAACACCTACCGGGTGATCGCCCAGGCCCCGTACCGGCCACGGACCTGAGCCGCGCGCGGCGTCTCAGCCGCGCAGCACCAGGGCCTGACCCGCCACCACCAGCAGCACCTGCTCGCACTCGGCGGCCACCGCCGCGTTCAGCCGCCCCAGCTCGTCCCGGTACCGCCGCCCCGACGCGGTCGCCGGCACGATCCCCGAGCCCACCTCGTTCGACACCGCGACCACCACCCGCCGTGCCTCCCGCACCGCCCCGGCCAGCTCCCGCACCCGCTCCCGCAGCGCCCGCTCGCCCCCGCCGGCCCACTCCGCGTCGTCCCACGCCCCGACCGCGTCCATCGCGTCGGTCAGCCACAGCGACAGACAGTCGACCAGCAGCGGCGGCCCGTCGTCCTTCAGCAGCGGCACCAGGTCGCACGTCTCCACCGTCCGCCACGACCCCGGCCGCCGCTCCCGGTGCGCCGCCACCCGCGCCGCCCACTCACCGTCCCCGCCGCGCGTCCCGCCCGTGGCGACGTACACGACGTCCGGGAACGCCTCCAGCCGCCGCTCCGCCTCCACCGACTTCCCCGACCGCGCCCCGCCCAGCACCAGGGTCCGCCGCGGCAGATCGGGCACGTCCTCGTACGCCCCCACGATCAGCGTCGTCCCGTCCGGCACCGCCCGCGCCCCCGCCGCCGCCAGCCGGCGCGCCAGCTCGGCCCCCGGCGGCACGTCGTGATCGAGGTGGACGGCGACCACGTCCGTCGTCGGCCCCACCGCCCCGACCGCCCGCAGCCGCGCCAGCGCGTCCGGCCGCCCCACCACGTCCGCCAGCACCATGTCGTACGGCTCCGTGTGCGCGCCGCCCTCCTCCAGCCCGGCCGGCGCGCCCCCGGGCGGCAGATACAGCAGCCGCTGCCCGTCCGGCCCGGTCACCGCGTAGCCGGTGCCCGGCGCGTCCAGCGCCACCGCCCGCACCCGATGCCCCGTCAGCAGCGCCAACTCCCGCCCGTCGGGCACCCGGCCGGGCTGCGGCAGCCCGGCCGGCACTTCCACGGCGGGCCCGTCGTGCGGATGGGAGAGCAGCACCTGCCGCACCCCGCCCAGCGACCGGCCCGCCCGCGCCGCCGCGAACGCCGCCCCCGGCGTCAGGTCCAGCAGCAGCGCCCCGTCCAGGAGCAGCGCGGTCGCCGCCCTTGCGTCGGGCCCCAGCGCGGTCGCGCAGACCGCGCAGGGACAGTCGGGGCGGGGCAGTCCCGCGGGGGCACCGGTGCCGAGCAGAGTGAGTTCCACGGACCCGATTTTCCCGGCTCCCCGCAGGTCTTGCGCGTCCGGCTAGGCTCAGGGCAGGAGCCGGACCAAGATCCGGGCCCACTGCTCAGCTGGTGCCGACACCTGGGAGGCGTACATGGCGGCATGGACGTGGCGGTTCGAGAAGGCCGACGGGACGGAGGTCCAGCCCGCGGTGCAGCCCGAGGAGTTCACCACGCAGGGCGACGCCGAGTCGTGGATCGGGGAGCACTGGAAGGACCTGCTCGACGGGGGAGCGGACCAGGTACGGCTGTTCGAGGACGGCACGGAGATCTACGGCCCGATGAGCCTGCACGCCGAAGAGGCCGCGCAGGAGTCGTAGCCGCGGGCCCTCGCGCCAGAGGCGGGCGGGGCGGTCCGCGCCGGGCCGCCCGTCTCACTGCTCGCCCAGCGTCACGTCCACCGTCTTCTCGGCCCCGTCGCGGCTGTACGTCACGGTGGTCCGCTCGCCCGGCCGCAGCTCGGCCAGGGCCTCCTGCAGCGAGGTGATGGTGGTGATGTCCGCGTCGCCCAGCCGCACGATGACGTCCGAGGGCCGCAGGCCCGCCCGGTCGGCCGCCCCGCCGTCGCGCACCTCCACGATGGCCACCCCGACCGGCCGATAGGCGCGGTTGACGACGGTGCGCCCGGTGATGCCGAGCGCCGCCCGCCCCGAGTCGGTGACCCGGCCCTCCCGGACGATCTGGTCGGCGACCGTGCGCACCATCGACGACGGGATCGCGAACCCGATGCCGGGCGCCGCGCCCTCGCCGAGGCCGGGATCGGTCGCGGCGAGCGTCGGGATGCCGATGACCTGCCCGTCGAGGTCGACCAGCGCGCCGCCGCTGTTGCCCGGGTTGATCGCCGCCGACGTCTGCACCATGTTCGCGAGGGTCGCGCCCGTGCCGCCCCCGTCGCCGGGCTCGGTGACGGTCCGTCCGGTCGCCGACACGATGCCCTGCGTCACGCTCGACGACAGCCCGAGCGGCGACCCCATCGCCAGCACGATCTGCCCCACCTCCACCTTGGCGGAGTCCCCGAAGACCGCCGGGCGCAGCCCCTGCGGGGGCCGGTCCAGCTTCACCACGGCCAGGTCCTGCTCGGGATAGGAGAAGACCAGCCGGGCGGCGAGCCGCTCCTCGCTGTTGGCGGTGGTCACCTGGAAGTCGCGCTGCTCACCGACGACATGCGCGTTGGTGACGATGTGGCCCTCGTCGTCGTAGACCACCCCGGAGCCCAGGTCCTCGCGGCCCTGGATCTGCACGACCGACGGCAGGACGTCGCGGATCACCCGCTGGTAGTCGTTCTGCAGATCGCCCGCGGCGGCCGGCGCCGCGGCCCGCGCGGTCGTCCGCCCGGCCGTTTCGCCGGCCCGGACGGCCGCCCCGCCGTCACCGGTGCATCCGGCGAGCAGGACCCCGACCACGCCGACGGCACCGACGGCCCGGGCGAAATCTGCGATCCGGGCGAGGCCGACGACCCGGGCGGGACCGACGACCCGGCCAACGCCGATGACTCGGGCGAGACCGACGACCCGGTCACCGCCGAGACCGCCGGGCACACAGAGTGGTCCGCGCGGCGGGCCCGCGGCCGCTCGGCGCGGCGCCCGCAGAGGATCAGCTTCCATGCCCCGAGTCTGGCGCCGGGGCCGGGGCACCGGCCCGCGCTGTACGCCCGAACGGGCTCAGCCGGCTCAGCCGCGCACCCCGCACAGATGCAGCAGCGCCGCGACCCCCCGGTACGGGTCCGTCCGGCCCGCGCGTTCCTCCACCGCCAGGAGTGTCTCCAGGTCGGCCGGTGCCTGCGCGCCGTCGGCCGCCGTGTCCGTGAACACCCGCACCCCGTACCAGGTGTGCAGCGGCGCCCCGATCCCGGCGAGCGTGTCGGTCAGCGTGCTCAGCCGGTCGGCCCGCACGTCGAGCCCCAGCCGGTTGCGGTAGGCGGTGGTGTCGAAGGCGGCCAGCGCCCCCGCCCAGTCCCCGGACAGCCCCGGCCGCATCGCCAGCGCGTCCCCGTTGCGCACCAGCAGCGACAGCAGCCCGCCCGGCGCCAGCACCCGGGCCAGCCCCGCCAGCAGCGGATCCGGCTCCTCGACGTACATCAGCACCCCGTGGCAGAGCACCACGTCGAAGCTGCCCGGCACGAAGTGGACGCCCGTGTCCCGGCCGTCGCCCTGGATGATCCGCATCCGCTCGCGGATGCCCTCGGGCTCACCGGCCAGCGCCTCACGCGCCGCGGCGATCATCGTCGGGTCCTGCTCCAGGCCGGTGATCTGGTGCCCGGCGCGGGCCAGCCGCAGCGCCTGGGTGCCCTGGCCCATCCCCACGTCCAGCACCCGCAGCCGCTGCCCGACCGGGAACCGCCCGGCTATCTGCTCCTCGAGCTGCCGGGCGACCAGCTCCTGTCGTACGACATCACGCAGGCCGCCCACCTTGCTGAGCCAGGCGTCGGCCGCACCCCCGGTGAACGGCGCAGCGCTCAGGGTCGCTCCCCGCGCTTGACCTGCGGCTTCGGCAGCCGAAGCCGGCGCATCTGCAGGGAGCGCATCAGCGCGTAGGCGACGGCGCCGCGCTTGTTGTCGTCCGGGAAGCGCTCGGCGAGCCGCTTCTTCAGGCGGAAGCCGGTGACGAACGAGTCCAGCACGATCAGCACGATCACCACGAGCCACAGCAGCAGCGCGATGTTCTGGAGCGCCGCCACCCGCACCATGCTCAGCACCAGGATGACCACGGCCATCGGCAGGAAGAACTCCGCGATGTTGAACCGCGCGTCGACGAAGTCGCGGGCGAAGCGGCGGACCGGGCCCTTGTCCCGGGCCGGCAGATACCGCTCGTCACCGCCGGCCAGCGCCTGGCGCTGCCGCTCCAGCGCGGCACGGCGCTCCTCGCGGGCCCGCTTGGCGGCCTCCTTGCGCGTCATCGACGTGTTGGCCACGCTGCGGCGCTGCGACTGGGCCTCGCTGCGCTTGGGCGTGGGGCGGCCCTTGGGGGCCTGCGGGTCACGGGGCTGCTTGGAGACGGTCACCTGCGCCTTGTCGGCGACGGTGGCCTTCTCTTCCTTGGCACGGCTACGGAACACAAAAGCCAAGGGTACGGGGTGCCCGGGGTTGGACCCCAGCCCCACGGGGAACGATCCGGCAACACCGGACGTCTGTAAGGGGACAGAGGGGACGATGCGTACGCCTCGGAACCCTGAGGGACCCTGAGGGACCCCTGGGGCGCATCCGGGGGATCACCTCCTCCCTACGCCGGAGCGGGTGGCTCCTCAGTCGTCCTCGGGGATGAGCGCATCCGCGCCCGAACAGTGCGGTAATGGAAGCAGGGCCCGTACTGTGGGTTCTGTCGCAGAGCTGGAGCCGGAGTCGGTCAGAAGGGGGCGCGCGAAGCCCATGAGCGGTGTCATGAAGCGTATGGGGATGATCTTCCGCGCGAAGGCGAACAAGGCCCTGGACCGGGCCGAGGACCCGCGCGAAACCCTCGATTACTCGTACCAGAAGCAGCTGGAGCTGCTGCAGAAGGTCCGCCGCGGCGTCGCGGACGTGGCCACCTCCCGCAAGCGCCTGGAACTCCAGCTGAACCAGCTGCAGCAGCAGTCCGCCAAGCTGGAGGACCAGGGCCGCAAGGCGCTCGCGCTGGGCCGCGAGGACCTGGCCCGTGAGGCGCTCTCCCGCCGCGCCGCGCTCCAGCAGCAGGTCACCGACCTGGAGACGCAGCACGCCACCCTCCAGGGCGAGGAGGAGAAACTCACCCTGGCGGCCCAGCGGCTCCAGGCCAAGGTCGACGCCTTCCGCACCAAGAAGGAGACGATCAAGGCGACGTACACCGCGGCCCAGGCGCAGACCCGGATCGGCGAGGCGTTCACCGGCATCTCCGAGGAGATGGGCGACGTCGGCCTGGCCATCCAGCGCGCCGAGGACAAGACCGCCCAGCTCCAGGCCCGCGCCGGCGCCATCGACGAACTGCTCGCCTCCGGCGCCCTCGACGACCCCACCGGCATGGCCAAGGACGACATCCAGGCCGAGCTGGACCGGCTCTCCGGTGGTACGGATGTAGAGCTGGAGCTGCAGCGCATGAAGGCCGAGCTGGCCGGAGGCACGTCGGGTGACCGGCAGGCCATCGAGGGCGGCGACGCCCAGCAGCAGCCCCGGCAGCAGCCGCAGGACACCCCGCGGTTCGACAAGCAATAGGGGCCCACGCCGAGGAGGGCGTCATGATCGTACGGATCATGGGGGAGGGGCAGGTGGAGCTGGCCGACAGCCACCTCGCCGAGCTGAACGGGCTGGACGAGGAGCTGCTGGCCGAGATGCAGCAGGGCGACGGCCCCGGCTTCCGCCGCACTCTGCACGCCCTCCTGGACCGGGTCCGGGAACTGGGGACGCCCCTGCCCGACGACTCCCTCGAACCGTCCCAGCTGATCCTGCCGTCCCCCGACGCGACCCTGGACGACGTCCGCGAACTCCTCTCCGAGGACGGACTCATCCCCTGGGCCTAGGTCCTGTCTGATAATTGATCTTGTGGTGGGTCGGGGTGAGTTGACGGATGCGGCGTGGGAGCGGATAGCGCC